>DATAIN010000235.1:0-4044 GCA_036262635.1 Gemmatimonadaceae bacterium
GCCGCGGCGCAGTCACCAACGTCTCGACATCGGTCGAGAGCGGCCAGACCTGGTACCTCAGCGCGCGACGCTCGTTCTTCCAGAGCGACACCGCGGCGCGTGGCGACACGACGAAGGCGGAGCAGCGCTTCTACGCCCGCAACGGGACGCTGACGAGCTGCAGCGATCCGAATCCCGACTACTACTTCAAGGCGAAGGAGATCAAGCTCGTGCAGGGGCGCATCCTCGTCGCGCGCCCCGCGATCCTCTACATCGAGGACGTCCCCGTCGCCTGGCTTCCGTTCATCTTCCAGGACCTCCGGAAGGGGCGGCGGAGCGGGCTCATTCCCCCGCGCGTCGGGGTCTCGGACATCGTCCGCAACAACCCGTACTACCAGCGGCGGGTGGACGATCTCGGGTACTACTGGGCGATCAACGACTACATGGGCGCCCAGGTCAGCCTCGACTGGGTGAGCGGCGCGCGCACGCGACCGGGGGGGATCGGCGGGCAGCTCACGACGCGCGGCTCGTTCGAGTACCGCTGGATGGACCGCTTCCTCGCCGGCAATCTCGAGCTGGAGCGGCTCACCGGCGCGTACGGCCGCAGCATGAACTACCGCTGGAGCCACAACCAGAGCTTCTCGCAGAACACGTCGTTCAACACGAGCATCAACTACGCGACGAACGCGACGGCGACGCGGCGCAGCGATACCAACCCGTACGGCGCGCTCTCGTCGATCAACTCCAACGCGAACCTCTCCACCTCGCTCGGGCCGGCGCGCATCAGCCTCGGCGGCGACCGGAGCGAGACGCTGCGCGGCACGATCAACATGACGCTGCCGACGTTCTCGCTCACCACCCCGACGATCAGCCTCGCGCCGTGGCTGTCGTGGACCCCGTCGCTGAACGCACGGAACCGGCTGCAGGATCGGATCAACACCGGCCTGCCGATTCCGTTCACCTTCGGCGCGTCGGGAGACAGCACGCGTCGCCTCGGCACCAGCCGCGTCACCGAGCTCACCCTCGGCAGCCCGTTGACGATCCACAACTACACCATCTCGCTCAACTTCGCGACGCGCGACCTCGAGAACAATTTCCCCTCGGCGCAGAAGGTCGTCAGCGGAAGGGACACGACGACGCGCGTCTACGCGAAGACCTTCGAGACGGGGATGACCTTCGACTTCGGCTTCGGGCTCCCGCAGCTCCTGCGCGGGAGCTGGAACCTCGCGCCGTCGGTGAACTTCGTGAACGAGGACGGCAGCTCGTACAGCGCGCTCCGCAACGAGCGAACCGGGGGGGCCTGGGTCACCCAGGGGAAGCGCCCGCAGTTCTCGCTCTCCTCGACGCCGACCTTCTTCGGGCTCTTCCCCGGCTTCGGGCCGTTCTCGCGCTTCCGGCACTCGATCAACCCGAGCATCCAGTACAGCTTCGCCCGCGCGGGACATCCGAGCGAGGAGTTCCTCAACGCGCAGGGGCGCAGCCTCACCGGCGATCTCGGCGCCTTACGGCAGAACTCCATCTCGCTCGGGCTCGCGACCAATCTCGAGGCGAAGCTCAAGTCGGGCACCGACACCCTCAACGCCGAGCAGAGCTCGTCCGAGAAGATCAAGCTCCTCTCCCTGCAGTTCGACGGGGTGGGGTACAACTTCGAGCAGTATCGCTACCTCAAGCGGCAGCATCTCTCGCCGAAGTGGTTCGCCGGGATCACGACCAGCGACTGGGGGTTCCGCGTCGCCAGCGACCTCGCGCCTAACGCGACGCTGGGCGTGCGCTACTCGCTGTTCGAGGGCGACGTCCGCAGCGACACCGCGCGCTTCAAGCCCTTCTTCACGGGGCTCGACGCCGGCTTCCAGATCAACCGCCGGTCGAGCATCTTCGCGCTCTTCAACCGGATCTTCGGCGGCGCGACCAAGAACGAGAACCCGGTGCTCGATCGCGCGACCCCGACGTCGCAGGACGTCGAGGCGCAGCGCATGGCGTACAACCCGCAGTTCGGGAGCAACTCGCGCCGCAACCAGGTGCCCATCCCCGACACGCGCGGCGGGTGGAACACGAGCCTGACCTTCAGTCTCAGCAGGTCGCGCCCCGTGAACGGCGCGACGGTGATCGACCCGCTGCAGCAGTGCTACGCGCTCACCATCCCCGTGCAGCGCGAAGCCTGTCTGATCGAGGCGCAGACGCAGACCATCGACTCGCTCCCGCAGTCGAGCGCGGGACGCCAGATCTTCGTCTCCCCGCCGCGCGCCGCGCTGAACGCGAGCACCTCGTTCAACCTCACGCAGAAGTGGGCCGCGCAGTGGACCTCGGGGTACAGCTTCGAGGAGCCGAAGGGCTTCACCTCGCAGATGGTCTCGCTGCGCCGTGAGCTGCACGACTGGGACCTCGTCTTCAGCTTCACCAAGACGCCGTACGGGACCTTCGCCTTCACCGCGTTCATCTCCCTCAGGGCGCAGCCCGACCTCAAGTTCGACTATCGCCGAACCGATACTTCGAGGTAGCAGGCGTCCCCGCGGATGGTCAGAAGGGCGTCCACCAGGTTGGGCGCCCTTCGTCGTATCGCGACCGCAAGGCGTTGTCGCACAACGACTTCAGTGGCGGATTTCGGCGGCGCACGCTCTGCTTTTCCGTCGGGTACCCATTACCGGAGCTCCACCATGCGCCGCCTCCTCGTCGCCACGCTCGCTCTCGCAGCGGCCGCGTGCACCGACGCCACCACCCAGCCTCGTGGCTCGGAGCTTCCGACGCCGACGGGGCTCACGTATCAGCTCGTGCCGAGCGGATTCCCCGACAGCCCGGACGGCGTGCTGCTCACCTGGAACGAGGTGACCGACAGCCGCGTCGTCGCGTACGTCGTCTATTCGCGCTCTTCGGACGGCCGCTGGCAGCGCCGCGCCGAGACGACCTCGCCGACCTTCCACGACGCCGGCTATCCCGCGCCCGGGTACTACGTCGCGAGCCGCGACGACGCGGGGCACGAGAGCGTCGGCTCGGCGTCGGTGAGCATCGACGTCCGGCTGCGGATGCCCGCGCCGACCGCGCTCACCTCGGTGTCGCTCTATCGCGCCGCGCAGCTCTCGTGGTCCAGCGCGTCGCGGCTGACGCAGCCCGCGCAGTTCTCCTATTACCGCGTCTACTCCACGGTCTGGTCGAACGCGGTGAGCGGCTGCGACAACGACCTCTGGGTGCTCGAGGGCACGACGATCTCCGACGACTTCCTCGCGACCGGGCTGACGAACGGCGTGCGCTACTGCTTCGCGGTGAGCATCGTGTCGCAGGACGGGCACGAGAGCCTCTGGAGCACGCCACGCGACGAGACCCCGCGCTACGACTCGCGCAACGTCATCCTCGATGCCTTCGAGCTCTTCCCGGCGACGAGCGGCTTCGACTTCTACAACCCGACCGCGAACCCGCAGTTCGGGATCGTGACCAGCGGCAGCAGCACGAGCATCGATTTCCGGCTCGAGCGTCACGCCGATGGCCTGCTGTACCTCGTGCCGCGCCGCTCCGACGTCGCGATCGCGCTCTACTCGCAGGACCCGGTCACCGACCTGACCTCGATCGACATCGCGCCGCTCGACAACGCCTTCGGCACCGCGGCGATCTCCGCCTCGCCCGGCTACGCGTACGTGTTCCGTATCGGCCCGGTCGGCAGCGCGAACTACGCGGCGGTGCGCATCTCGCACGTCGGCGCGGACTACGTGATCCTCGACTGGTCGTACCAGAGCGCGACGAACAATCCGGAGCTGGTGATCGCGCGCTAGGAGGATCCGCGGGCAGGAGGCGACAGGCAGTCGGCGACGGCGTGGACCGCACCCTTGGTCCACGCCGTCGCCGACTGCTTCCTGCTTTCAGCCGGCCCCGCACCCGGATACTTTTCCGGCCATGGATCGAACCATCGAGATCGACGGGCAGTCGCTGACCGTCGACGATGTCGCGCGCGTCGCGCGCCGTGAGGCACGCGTCGAGCTGGCGGCCACGGCGCGCGCCCGCATGGCGGTGACGAGACGTGTCGTCGAGGGGATCGTCGCCCGCAACGAGGTGGTCTACGGGGTGACGACGGGCTTC
>DATAIN010000236.1:0-3740 GCA_036262635.1 Gemmatimonadaceae bacterium
CGTCGCGGACGCGCTGGGCGATCGCGTCGACCGGGAAGCTCGCCGCGAGCTGCCGGGCGACCTTCTCGACAACGGCGCGGCCGAGGCGCCGCTCGTTCTGCACGACGTCCGCCGGCGGCTCACCGAGCTCGCTGACGAGCCGCACCCACGAGAGCGCGGCGAGCAGGTAGAACGTCGGATCGACCTCGTACCAGCGGAACCCCTGACGCGTCGAGCGCTGATAGGCGTGATGGTTGTTGTGCCATCCCTCGCCGAGGGTGATGATCGCCAGCCACCAGTTGTTGCGCGAGTCGTCGCCGGTGACGTACCGCTGCGACCCGTGGACGTGCGCCAGCGAGTTGATGAAGAACGTTCCGTGATAGAGCAGCACCGTGCTCCAGACGAATCCGACGACGAGCCCCGGCCAGCCGCCGAGGAGGAAGGAGGCGACGCCGAGCACGGTCGCGGGGACGTAGGGATGGCGATCCAGCCACACGAGCTCCGGATACTTCGCGAGGTCGGGCACCGCGGAGAGATCGGTCAGCGTCTGGTCGCGCTTGAAGATCCAGCCGACGTGCGCGTAGAGGAACCCGCGATGCCGCGGCGAGTGAATGTCCTCTTCCATGTCGGAATGCTTGTGGTGGTGCCGATGCTTGGCGGCCCACCAGAGTATCCCGCGCTGCGCCGAGCTCTGAGCGAGGAAGGCGAGCAGGAACTGGCCGGCACGACTCGTCCTGAAGGTGCGGTGCGAGAAGTAGCGGTGATAGCCGGCGGTGACGCCGAACATCCGCACGACGTACAGCGTCAGGCAGAGGACGAGCGCCCCCGGCGTGATCCCACTCCAGAAGGCGGCGAGCGCCGCGAGGTGGACGAGCACGAAGGGAATCGCGGCGGGATAGATGATGTCGTCGTGAAACTCCTCGTGCTCCTGCGACGCGGCGTTCGCCGACGGCTGCTGTGCGGCCAAGGGAAGATCCTCTGCTGTGGTGCGGGTGGTGGTATCGAGCGGTGTCATGCGACCCCGGCGGGGGCGCGGACGAGCGCGGAGAGCGTTGCCATCGAGCGCTCGGCGTCGAACTGGGCGGGATCCATCACGATCTGGAGCGCGCATCCTTCGACGAAGCTCGCCGCGACCGACGCGAGCCCCTTCGCGGTGACTCCCGCGTAGCGATCGGGATCGCTCGCGACGAGCGTCGCGGCGAGCGGCTCGAAGCCGTCGCGGTAGCGATCGAGCCCGTGCCGGATCATGCGACGGATGGCCGGGTGCCGGGTGCCGAGCACCCAGTAATCGAAGAACAGCTCGACGCGCTCGCGCTGGCGCGGGAGCCATTCCACGTCGCGCCGGATGGCGAGCATGATGCGCGCGGCGGGATCGGCGACGTCGGCGAGCCGGGTCCCGAGGTCGGTCGCGATGATCGTCTGCGCGAGCAGCCACTCGAGGAGCTCGACGAGCAGCCGGTCGATCGACTCGAAGTAGAAGAAAACGAGTCCGGGGCTGACCTTCGCCTCGGCGGCCACGGCGCGCGCGGTGACTCCGCCGAGGCGCTCGCGCGCCGCGACGGCGAACGCGGCGCGGAGGATGTCCTCGCGTCGCTTCTCTTCGGACGCTCTACGCCCGGGCACTGGTGGATTCGCCGGAGTTATTGATCACTTGATCAACATAATGCGGGGTTATTGATCGCGCAATCAATAACGAGTGAGGGCGTGGGGAGGTTACCGGGGGGGGCGCGGTGTGGGGTGCTTGGCAACGCGCGCAGATTTCGCACGCTTCGCCACTCATTCTTGCAGAATTTGGCGTCCAAGACGGCTGAGACGCGCTAACTCGTGCAAATTTTGCACGATTCTCTTGACACCGGCGCGATTTCTGCGCATCGTCGCGGTGGACCCCGCCCACCTACTCCCCCTTGGAGATGCAGATGAAGCTGATCACCACCATCGTCCGCCCCGAGCGCCTGCATGTCGTCAAGGAGGCGCTCTTTCGCGTCGGCGTCACCGGGATGACCCTCTCCCGCGTGAGCGGCCATGGCGGTGAGAAGGAGGCGATCGAGCAGTACCGCGGCTCCGCCGTCCTCTTCGAGTTCCGCGACAAGGTCCGCATCGAGATGGCGGTCTCCGAGCCGTTCGTCGAGCCGACCATCGAGGCGATCCTCTCCGCGGCGCGCACCGGCGAAGTCGGCGACGGGAAGATCTTCGTGCAGCCGATCGAGAGCGTCATCCGCATCCGCACGGGCGAGCGCGACGTCGAGGCGCTGACACCGGTCACGGCGGACCTCGTCCAGGCGCGCGCCGCCGAGCAGGCGGGGACGGCGGCCGTATGATCCTCGACGGCGCTCCCGCGGCGACGATCTCCGCCGGCGACACCGCGTGGACGCTGGTGTCCGCGGGCCTCGTCCTCCTGATGATCCCCGGGCTCGCGTTGTTCTACGGCGGGCTCGTTCGCGCGCGTGCCGCGCTCAACACCTTCATGATGAGCTTCGCCGCGCTCGCGCTGGTGAGCGTGCAGTGGGTGATCGGGGGCTACTCGCTCGCCTTCGCGCCGGGCGCCGGGGCGACGGGCGACCTTCGCTGGGCGGGGCTCGCCGCGCTCGGCGCAACCGGCCCGTACTCGGCGACGATCCCCCACGTCGCGTTCGTCGCCTTCCAGGCGATGTTCGCCGGGATCACCGTCGCGCTCATCTCCGGCGCGATGGTGGAGCGCATCCGCTTCCAGACCTACCTGATCTTCGCGGTGCTCTGGACGACGCTGGTGTACGATCCGCTCGCCCACTGGGTGTGGGGAGACGGCGGGTGGCTGCGCGCGTTAGGCGCGCTCGACTTCGCGGGCGGCACCGTGGTGCACGTGAGCGCCGGCACCGCGGCGCTCGTCGCCGCGATCGTCCTCGGCGAGCGGCACGACCGCGGGCGGACCGCGCTCGTTCCGCACAACGTCCCCTTCACCCTCGTCGGCGCCGGGCTGCTCTGGGTCGGCTGGTTCGGCTTCAACGCCGGCTCGGCGCTCGCCGCGGACGGCGTCGCCGCGAACGCGCTCGTCACGACCCACGCCGCGGCCTCGTCGGCGCTCGTCGTCTGGCTGCTGCTCGACCTGCGGCGCACCGGTCAGGCGACCGCGGTCGGCGCGGCGACGGGAGCGGTGGTCGGACTCGTCGCGATCACTCCGGCGGCGGGATACGTCACCCCGCTCGCCGCGCTGGCGATCGGGGCCTGTGGCGCGGTCGCGAGCTACTACGCGATCCAGCTCCGCAACAGGACGCGCATCGACGACGCGCTCGACGTCTTCGCCTGCCACGGCGTCGCGGGGATCGTCGGCGCGCTGCTCACCGGCGTCTTCGCGCAGAAGGTCGTCAACCCGGCCGGCGCCGACGGGCTCCTCGCCGGCAACGCGCGGCAGCTCGGCGTCCAGGCGCTCGCGGTCCTCTGCACCATCGCCTTCGCGGCGCCCGTCACCTTCGGGATCCTGCGCGTCCTCAGCGTCCGCCGCATCCGCGTCCCGATGCCGCTCGAGCTCTCGGGGATCGACGTCAGCGAGCACGGCGAGCACGCCTACCACCACGGCGAGACGTTAGGCATCGCCGACGGCGCGATCACGGTCGGACAGCCGGTGATCCTCGAGCCGCAGGAGGACGAGGAGTTGCACGCGGCGTGACGCGCGAGTCGACGAGCGAACATGAGAAACCGCGATGGGAGACCGGAGAGACCGCGAGCTGACGGCGATGGGAGTTCAGAGTCGGACTCCTGAGAGATGAGAGCTGGTCGGAGGGCGT
>DATAIN010000237.1:0-9238 GCA_036262635.1 Gemmatimonadaceae bacterium
GTCGGCGGCGGCGATTCGGCGGCCGCGATCGCCGAGGCGGGGCTCGAGTCGCAGATGACCCACGTCTCGACCGGTGGTGGCGCCTCGCTCGAATTCCTCGAGGGGAAGACCCTGCCCGGCGTCGCCGCGCTCGACGACCGATGACCGCCGGTGCGCCTAACGCGAAGCCGCCGATCTTCGCGGCGAACTGGAAGATGAACTCGGGTCCGACCGAGACGCGTGCCTTCATGCGCGCCTTTCTCGCGCGGTACGCCCGGCGGCCCGATCGCACGGTGATGTTCTTTCCGCCGGCGCTCACGCTGGCCGCGGTGCGCGACGCGCTGAAGGAGCGCGGCGACATCCTGGTCGGCGTGCAGAACATCCACTGGGAAGCGAAGGGCGCGTACACCGGGGAGAACTCCGCCGGCATCGCGAAGGACGCCGGGGCGACGCACGTGCTCGTCGGCCACAGCGAGCGGCGCCACGTCTTCGGCGAGACCGACGAGCAGTCGGGACGAAAGGTCGGCGCCGCGCTCGCCGCCGGTCTGATCCCGATGCTCTGCGTGGGAGAGAAGCTCGACGAGCGGGAGCGTGGACAGACCGAGGCCGTCGTGGTGCGCCAACTCCGCGCGGGACTCGCGAACCTGGCCAACGCGCAGGTCGCGACGGTGATCATCGCGTACGAACCGGTCTGGGCGATCGGTACGGGGAAGACCGCCACCCCCGCGGACGCGAGCGCGGTGCACGTCGCGATCCGCGGCGAGCTGCGTCGGATCGCCGGCGATCACGGCAACGCGCTCCCGATTCTCTACGGCGGAAGCGTGAACGCGCAGAACGTGCGCGCGCTGCTCGACGCGGAGGGCGTGGACGGCGTGCTCGTCGGGGGCGCGAGCCTCGACGCGGAGGGCTGGGCGACCATCGTGCGGAGCTGAGCGCGCGGCTTGACGCAGGCGGTCTAACTCCGGTAAGTTTCGTGGCTTAGCGCGCCAGCCGCACATCCGCCACGACCTCTCAGCGACATCGCCGCGATGATCTACGGCCTTCTGTTCACGCTCCTCGTTATCGACTGCATCGTGCTCGGTGCCGCCATCCTCCTGCAGAGCGGGAAGGGGGGCGGGATGGCCGCGAGCTTCGGCGGCGCGAGCAGCTCCGCGGACGCGGTGCTCGGCGTCCGGCAGGCGGGGAACTTCCTCACCGCCGCGAGCTGGTGGGCCGGGGGGATCTTCCTCGCGCTCTCCTTCGCGCTCGCGATGATGTCGACGCGGAACCGCCTCCCGCAGTCGGTGCTCGATCAGCCCGCGACGACCACCACGACGGCGCCGGCGACCGCTCCGGCTCCCGCGTCCGGTGCTCCGGCGCTCCCGCTCGAGACGGCGCCGAGTGGCTCGGCTCCGGCGACGACGACTCCCGCGCCGCGGCAGTAGAGAGTGGGCGAGCAGCGCGGGACCGAAGGGTTCCTCCTCCTCGAGGACGGAACCCTTTTTCACGGGCGACTTCGCCACGTCGTCGAGCCGTCGGTGGCCGAGGTCGTGTTCACGACGAACATGACCGGGTACCAGGAGACCTTCACGGATCCATCGTACCGCGGCCAGATCGTGGTGATGACGGCGCCGATGATCGGCAACTACGGCATCAACACCGAAGACCCGGAGTCCGAGCGGCCGCAGGTGGCCGGTGTGGTCGTGCGCGAGCTGTCGGAGACCTTCTCCAACTGGCGCGCGAGCGGCGATCTCGTGAGCTGGCTTCGCGCGGCGCAAGTGCCGGTGCTCGAAGGCGTTGATACCCGTCGCCTCACCAAGCACCTTCGCACCGCGGGCGTCATGCAGGGCGTCATCGCCGGCGGCACCGAAGCGACCCACGATCTTCGCGCGCTCGTCGCGAGCTGCCCGCCGATGGAAGGCCTCGATCTCGCCTCGGTCGTCTCGACGCGCTCGCCGTACGACTGGGGCGCGGGTGACTGCGAGATCGTCGCCTACGACTACGGCATCAAGCGGAACATCCTCCGGCTCTTCGAGCAGCAGGGGTGCCGGGTGACCGTGGTCCCCGCCGATACGCCCGCGGAAGCGGTGCTCGAGCGCGACCCGAGCGGGGTCTTTCTCTCGAACGGACCGGGCGATCCGGCGGCGGTGGACTACGCGCAGCGTACGCTGCGGGCCATCGGCGAGAAGGGGGTGCCGATCTTCGGTATCTGCCTCGGGCATCAGATCATAGGCCTCGCATACGGCGCGCGCACGATCAAGATGCCCTTCGGCCATCGCGGGGGAAATCATCCGGTGCGCGAGGTGTCGAGCGGCCGGGTGCTGATCACCTCCCAGAATCACGGCTTCGCCGTCGAGGGATCGGAGGAGGGCATCCCGGGCGCGCCAGGGCTCGAGGTCACGCACGTGAACCTCAACGACGGCACCGTCGAAGGGCTCGCGCACCGTGAGCTGCCGATCTTCGCGGTCCAGTACCACCCGGAAGCTGCTCCCGGCCCGCACGACGCGCGCGGTCTGTTTGCGCGCTTCATGGAGCGGGTCTCCGAGCGGCGCCGCCCGCGCTGAACTGGCTCCAAGTGCAAGCGACACAACCGCTTGACACTATCCGGGCGGGGGCATAACTTCGGGCAACTGTAGAGCCGTTGGGCTGTCCCCCTCCATGGCGACTCCATGACGAAGGCCGACCTGGTCGAGCGTGTCACCGCTCAGATCTCGCGCACCGCTGGTCCGATGATCTCCAAGAAGGACTGCGCGCGTGTCGTGGACTCGTTCCTCGACGCGATCAAGGAAGCTCTGCAGGAGCAGAAGAACATCGAAGTCCGCGGCTTCGGCACCTTCAAGATCCGGCAGCGGAAGACCCGCATGGCGCGCAACCCGCGAACCGGTTCCCCTGTCGAGGTTTCCGCGCGCCCGGTTCCGGTGTTCAAGCCATCGAAGGAGCTCCGCGCGATGGTCGCCGGAATGGAAGTCGAGGACGATGAGGCGGACGAGGAATATTCGGAGGCCTGAGCTCGTGCCTCGATCACTACGCCCCGGAGCGTTCCCGCGCCGGGGCGTCGTCGTCTCCGCCAGCCGATGATGGTGCGGGTGCTTCTCTTCGCCTCGTGGGCGGACGCGCTCGGCGGGCGCGCGGTGGACGTCGAGGTCGCGGAGGGCGCGACCGCGGACGACGTGATCGCCGCCCTCACCGCACGGACCGGCGGGGCGCGCCTTCCGCGTCCCGCGCTGGCGATAAATCGCCAGCTCGCCCGCGGCTCGGATCCCGTCCAGCGCGGGGACGAGGTCGCGGTGATCCCGCCGGTGGCCGGGGGCTGATGCGCGCCGCGATCGTCCGCCGCCCGATCGCCACGGCGGCCCTCCTCGACGAGGTGGCCTCCCCGACGAACGGCGCGACTGTATTGTTCACGGGGAGCGTTCGCGAGCTGAGCGAGGGCCGGACCGTGAGCGGGATCGACTACGACGCGTACGAGACGATGGCGGCCGAGGAGCTGACGCGGATCGTGAACGAGGCGTGCGAGCGCTTCGGGACGGTGCACGTCGTCGCCGAGCATCGCGTCGGATCGCTCGCGCTCGGGGAGATCAGCGTCGCCATCGCGGCCGGGCACCCGCATCGCGCCGAAGCGTTCGGCGCGGCGCGCCACGTCATCGAGGAGATCAAGCTGCGGCTGCCGGTCTGGAAGCAGGAGCTGTTCACCGACGGGACGCGCGAGTGGGTGGACGCGCGAGTGGGCCGCCCATGACCAACCTCCCGCCGGCGGAGCGCGACCAGTTCGGCCGGTCGATCGAGTACCTCCGCATCTCGGTGACCGATCGCTGCAACTTCCGCTGTCTGTACTGCATGCCGGCGGCCGGTCTCCCCTGGCTCCCTCGCGCCGACATCCTCTCCTACGAGGAGATCGCCGCAGTCGTCGCGCAGCTCGCGCCCCTCGGCCTGCGCCGCATCCGGCTGACCGGCGGCGAGCCGACGATCCGTCCGCAGCTCGAGCGGCTCATCGCCATGCTCGCGGCGGTCGAAGGGGTCGAGGACATCGCGCTCTCGACCAACGGCGTGAAGCTCGAGGAGCACGCCCCGCGCTTCCGCGCGGCGGGGCTGCGTCGCGTCAACATCAGCGCCGACAGCCTGCGCGCCGAGCGCATCGTGAAGATCGCGCGGCGCGACCTCGGGCTCGATCCAGTGCGCGCCGCCCGAGCCGCGACCGAGGCCGGGCTCGATCCGGTGAAGCTCAACGTCGTGGTCCTGCGCGGCATCAACGACGACGAGATCGCCGACTTCGCGCGCCTGACGCTCGAGCATCCGTGGCACGTCCGCTTCATCGAGCTGATGCCCGTCGGCGAGCTGCGCGAGCTGACGTGGGAGCACGTCGTGCCGAGCGATGAAGTCATCGATCGCGCCGCGTCGGTCGGCGCGCTGCACGCGGTGCGCGGGCCGGGCGGAAACGGTCCGGCGGTGTACCATGCCTTCGCCGGCGCGCCCGGAACGATCGGCGTGATCACGCCGATGTCGCACACCTACTGTGCGTCGTGCAATCGTGTCCGCCTCACGGCGGACGGCCGGCTGCGCACCTGCCTGTTCGGCGATCACGAGGTGGCGCTGCGCGATGCGTTGCGCGCGGGCGAGCCGCTCGCGCCACTCTTCCGACAGGCGCTCGCCGGAAAACCGCGCGAGCACGCCCTGCTGCAGATGCGCGTCGGCGGGCTGCGCGCGCTTTCCCAGGTGGGCGGCTAGCGCGATGCGACCTGTGCGCGCCTCGCGTGTCTGTTTACCTTTCGACCGCTAGCCCGCCGCGCCGTGTCGTTCATCGTGTTCGATCCTTCAACAGCGCTCATCAGACATGCTCAATAAGATCACCGTCGTGGGGGCCGGCAACGTCGGCGCCACCACGGCGCAGCGTCTCGCCGAGAAGTCGCTCGCCCGCACCGTCGTGATGGTGGACGTCGTCGAGGGCGTGCCGCAGGGGAAGGGGCTCGACCAGTGGGAGTCGGCCCCGATCGAGGCCTTCGATACGCGGGTGATCGGCTCGAACGGCTACGACGAGTCGGCGGACTCGGACATCGTCGTCATCACGGCGGGCATCGCGCGCAAGCCGGGGATGTCGCGCGACGACCTGCTCAACACGAACGCCGGCATCGTGAAGGCGGTCTGCGAGCAGGTGAAGCGCACCTCGCCAAAGTCGATCATCATCATGGTGTCGAACCCGCTCGACGTGATGTGCTACGTCGCGAAGGAGGTCACCGGCTTCCCGCGCGAGCGCGTGTTGGGGATGGCGGGGGTCCTCGACACGGCGCGCTATCGCAGCTTTCTCGCCGAGGCGCTCGACGTGTCCGTCGAGGACATCCAGGCCATGGTGTTGGGTGGCCACGGCGACACGATGGTGCCGCTGATCAGCTACACGACGGTGAGCGGCATCCCCGTCTCGCAGCTGCTCGACCGGAAGACGCTCGACGCCATCGTCGATCGCGCGCGCAACGGCGGCGCCGAGATCGTGAAGTACCTCAAGACCGGCTCGGCGTACTACGCGCCGTCGTCGGCCGCGGTGCAGATGTGCGAGGCGATCGCGCTCGACAAGAAGCGCGTCCTCCCCTGCGCGGCGTGGCTCGAGGGCGAGTACGGGATGAAGGGCCTCTTCCTCGGCGTGCCCTGCAAGCTCGGGCGCCGTGGGCTCGAGAAGGTGCTCGAGATCGAGCTGACCAGCGCCGAGCGTGTCGCGCTCGGCAAGAGCGCGGACGCGGTGCGGGAGCCGATGGCGGCAGTCAAGCTGTAGGCCGCCATGCGCTCCTTCCTTCGGACCAATCTCGGGCTGAAGGTGATCATGGCGGTGACCGGCCTGATCATGGTCGGGTATCTGATCACCCACGTCCTCGCGAACCTGCTCGTCTTCCGCGGGCCCGAGCTGATCAACAAGTACAGCGCCATGCTGCACGCGCAGCCCGCGTTCCTCTGGTTCGCGCGGTCGGTGCTGATCGTCGCCCTCATCGCGCACGTCTGGTCGGCGATCGAGCTGACGCGGCGCGATCGTGTGGCGCGCCCGGTGGGCTACGGCAAATGGTCGCCGCAGGTCTCGACGTTCGCGTCGCGGACGATCCGCTGGGGCGGGCTGCTCATCCTGTTCTTCCTCGTCTGGCACATCCTGCAGTTCACGACGGGCACGGTGCAGCCGGCGCCGTTCGTCGAGGGCGACCCGCACGGGAACGTGGTCCGCGCCTTCCGGATCCCGTGGGTCGTCGCGCTGTACGTCGTATCGATGGCCGCGGTCGGACTGCATCTCTTTCACGGGACGTGGAGCGCCTTCCGCTCGCTCGGGCTCGTGAAGGCGTCGCAGCATCCGCTGCGGCACCGGACGTCGCTGCTCGTCGCCGGCGCGATCTGGCTCGGCTTCACGATCATCCCGCTGGCGATCTTCGCCGGCGTCGGACGTTAGGCGGACCATGGAACTGAACTCGAACATTCCGGCGGGGCCGATCACGGAGAAGTGGGATCGGCACCGCTTCGAGATGAAGCTGGTGAATCCCGCGAACCGGCGGCGGCACTCGGTGATCGTCGTCGGCACCGGGCTCGCCGGCGGCTCCGCCGCCGCGACGCTCGGCGAGCAGGGGTACAACGTCCTCTGCTTCTGCTACCACGACTCCCCGCGCCGCGCGCACAGCATCGCCGCGCAGGGCGGGATCAACGCCGCGAAGAACTACCAGAACGACGGCGACAGCGTCTGGCGGCTGTTCTACGACACCGTGAAGGGCGGCGACTTCCGCGCCCGTGAGGCGAACGTCTATCGCCTCGCGCAGATCAGCGTGAACATCATCGACCAGTGCGTCGCGCAGGGCGTGCCGTTCGCCCGTGAGTACGGCGGCCTGCTCGCGAACCGCTCCTTCGGCGGCGCGCAGGTTTCGCGGACCTTCTACGCGCGCGGCCAGACCGGCCAGCAGCTGCTCCTCGGCGCGTATCAGGCGCTCGAGCGGCAGATCGGGCGCGGGCAGGTGAAGATGTTCCCCCAGCACGAGATGCTCGACGTGATCGTCATCGACGGCCGCGCCCGCGGGATCGTGACGCGGAACCTCGTGACCGGAGCGATGGAAGCCTACACGGCCGACGCGGTCGTGCTCGCGACCGGCGGCTACGGCAACGTCTTCTATCTCTCCACCAACGCCAAGAAGAGCAACGCGACGGCGATCTGGCGGGCGTACAAGAAGGGCGCGGCGTTTGCCAATCCCTGCTTCACCCAGATCCATCCGACGTGCATCCCGCAGAGCGGGGAGCACCAGTCGAAGCTGACGCTGATGTCCGAGTCGCTGCGGAACGACGGCCGCGTCTGGGTGCCAAAGCGCCAGGGCGACAAGCGCGGGCCGAACGAGATCCCCGAGGAGGAGCGCGACTACTACCTCGAGCGGCGCTACCCCAGCTTCGGCAACCTCTCGCCGCGCGACATCGCCTCGCGCGCCGCGAAGACGGTCTGCGACGAAGGGCGGGGCGTCGGACCGGGTGGACTCGGCGTCTATCTCGACTTCCGCGACGCCATCCAGCGCTTCGGCGAGACCACGATCCGCGAGCGGTACGGCAACCTGTTCGAGATGTACGAGCGGATCACGGACGAGAATCCGTACAAGGTCCCGATGCGGATCTATCCCGCCGTGCACTACACGATGGGCGGGCTCTGGGTGGACTACAACCTCCAGACGACGATCCCCGGACTGTTCGCGGCGGGGGAGGCGAACTTCTCCGACCACGGCGCGAACCGGCTCGGCGCGAGCGCACTCATGCAGGGGCTCGCCGACGGCTACTTCGTCCTCCCGAACACGTTAGGCAACTACATCGGCTCGACGAAGCTGGAGAAGCTCGACGCGACGCACCCCGAGGTGCGGAAGGCGCTCGCCGACGCGAACGCGATGACGCGCAAGCTGCTCGACATCGACGGCAAGCGCACGGTGGACTCGATCCACCGCGAGCTCGGGAAGGTGATGTGGGAGCTCTGCGGGATGGCACGGACGGCCGAGGGGCTGCGCAAGGCGCTGCAGCTCATCCCCGCGCTGCGCGAGGAGTTCTGGTCGAACGTCAACGTGCCGGGAAGCGACGCCGAGCTCAATCAGGCGCTCGAGCGCGCCGGCCGCGTCGCCGATTTCCTCGAGCTCGGGGAGCTGATGTGCCGCGACGCGCTGCACCGCGAGGAGAGCTGCGGCGGGCACTTCCGCGAGGAGTACCAGACGCCGGACGGCGAGGCGAAGCGCGACGACGCGAGGTTCGCGTACGTGGCGGCGTGGGAGCACGCCGGGCAGGGGAAGGATCCGATCCTCAACAAGGAGCCGCTGGTGTTCGAGAACGTGCACCTCTCGCAGCGGAGCTACAAGTAATGCGACTCAAGCTCGTCGTCTGGCGCCAGCCAGGCCCCGCCGCGGAAGGGCGCTTCGTCACCTACGAGGCAAAGGGCGTCACCCCGGACATGAGCTTCCTCGAGATGCTGGACATGGTCAACGAGGAGCTCATGAACCGGGGCGAGCTGCCGATCGCCTTCGATCACGATTGCCGCGAGGGGATCTGCGGCTCGTGCGGGATGATGATCAACGGCGTCGCGCATGGGCCGATGAAGGGGACCGCCACCTGCCAGCTCCACATGCGGAGCTTCAAGGACGGCGATACCCTGCACATCGAGCCGTGGCGGGCGCGCGCGTTTCCGGTCATCCGGGATCTGGTCGTCGATCGCAGCGCCCTCGACCGCATCATCGCCTCCGGCGGCTTCATCAGCATCAACACCGGCGGGGCGCGTGACGCGAACGAGATCCTGATCCCGAAGGACAGGGTCGACCAGGCGATGGACGCCGCCGCGTGCATCGGCTGCGGGGCCTGCGTCGCGGCGTGCCCCAACGCGTCGGCGTCGCTCTTCACGAGCGCGAAGCTCAGCCACCTCGGGCTTCTCCCGCAGGGCCAGCCCGAGCGCTACCGGCGCACCCTCAGCATGATCGAGCAGATGGAAGAGGAAGGGTTCGGCGGCTGCACCCTCCACGGAGAGTGTCAGGAGGCCTGCCCGAAGGAGATCTCGATCGACAACATCGTCCGGATGAACCGGGATTACATCAAGGCGACGGTGACCAGGCGCGAGGAGAAGGCGCTCGCCGGCGGGGAGTAACGAACGGCTCATAGCTGGCAGGAGGCGATATGCAGTGAGCGACGGCGCAACCGCATGGCGGTCACGCCGTCGCTCACTGCTTCCAGCCTCCAGCCACCCGGCCGGGCCCGATCAGAGCCTCGGCAGCGTCACTCCCGTCTGCGCCTGGTACTTCCCCTTCTTGTCCCC
>DATAIN010000238.1:0-2821 GCA_036262635.1 Gemmatimonadaceae bacterium
ATCACCGTCCCGCAGGCGCAGGCGTGGAGCGGGATGATCAAGCGTCCGCCCCTGGTTTGGGACAACTATCCGGTGAACGACTTCGCGCGCTGGCGGCTCTTCCTCAGCCCCCTGCGCGGACGCGCGCCCGACCTCGGCAGCGCGATCGCCGGCTACCTCTCGAACCCGATGAACGAGGCGCACGCCTCGATGCTCCCGCTCTGGACGATCGCCGACTACGTGCGGAACCCGGAGACGTACCAACCCGACAGCTCGCTCGCCCGCGCGATGACGGCGCTCTACGGCGCGAACGCGAGCGTGATGCAGCCGTGGGTGGACGCGTACGGCGACGACTTCGCGACGACGACGCCGATCGAGGCGCTCTACGTCCCGACGCGGCGGCTCTACCTGCCGGCGTCGCGCGACCTCATCGCCGCGATGCGCAAGTCGCTCGCCGACATCGGCCGGCTCGCCGCGACCGACTCGGCCACCTGGGCGCCGTTAGGCGGGGAGCTCGCCCCCTTCGCCGACTCGGCGGCGGCGCGGCTCGCGATGGCCCAGCGCGACACGATGTTCCGGACGCGCGGCGACACCCTGGTGTTCCGCGCCGAGCTCGATCGCGTCGTCGTCCCGCGCGCGCAGGGCGCCGGCGGTGGACGGCAGCATCGCCGACTGGCCGCGTGCGTCCTGGCACCGGCTCTTCTCGCGCAACGGGCTCGACGCGCGCGCCGCCTTCGCCGCGACGAAGGACACGCTGTACGTGGCGCTCGACGTCGCCGACACGAGCGTCGCCGCGATGGGCACCGATTCGATCACCGCGGGCGATCACGCGGCGATCGTCATCGGCGCCGACGCGAGCGGGAGCGCGACGCGGATGACGGGGCAGGACCTCGTGCTCTTCGCCGCGCCGGCCGCGAACGGTGGCGTGGCGGTGCGCCCGCAGGGCCTCCCGCTCACCGCGTTCTACCAGGAGATCCTCGCCGGGCGCGAGGCGTACCCCTTCGGCCCCTTTTTTCTCGAGAGCTACGGCGGCCAGGTCGCGCCCTCCTTCGGCGCGACGGCCACCGGGATACGCGGCGCGAGCTCGAGCGACGCGAAGCGCTGGCGCCTCGAGCTGGCGATCCCGCGCAGCGGCATCCCCGTCGCGCGCACCCGCCAGGGGCGCGTCATGCGCATGGCGATCGACGTCAGCGACGCGAAACCCGGCCCGCGCCGCACCGCATCGCTCGGCCCGCGCAACTATCCCGCGAATCCCGCGACATACACGGAGGTCATCCTCCCGGAATGACCGCGCCCACTCCCGAGAAGGACCCGCGCGACAGGCACCCGCGCCGGCTGCAGACGTACGCCACCGACGCGATCACGGTGACCTTCGATCCGACACGCTGCATCCACGCGGCGGAGTGCATTCGCACCGCGCCCGCGGTGTTCGACTCGCGCCGCCGGCGCTGGATCAAGCCGGAGCTCGGCGGCGTCGAGGAGATCACGCTCGCGGTGCATCGCTGCCCGACCGGCGCGCTCGCGTATTCGCTGCCGAGCGGCGAGCCGGAGAAGGCCGACGGCCCGCCGACGATCCGCGCCTGGCGGAACGGGCCGCTCTACGTGCGCGGTGACGTGCGCGTCGAGACGGAGAGCGGACGGCCGATCGCCGAGGGGCTGCGCATCGCGCTCTGCCGCTGCGGCGCGACGAAGAACGCTCCCTTCTGCGACGGGAGCCACCGCGAGGTGGGGTTCAGGGATCCGTGAGCTACGCCGGCCGACGACTCAGGCCGATGGTCCCCACGCGCGAGTTCCGCGCGCACGTCAGGCGGAAGGGGCTCATCGCCGTGGCCGTCCTCGCGGGCAGCCTCTTCCTCGGCGCCGCGGGCTACCATCTGACGGAGCACATTCCGTGGCTCGATGCGACGCTGAATGCCTCGATGCTCATCGCTGGTGAAGGCCCTGTCACGCCACTGCGCACCAGCGCGGGGAAGCTGTTCGCCACCTTCTACGCGCTGTTCAGCGGGATCGCGTTCGTGACCGCGGTGAGCGTCGTCGGGGCGCCGGTGCTGCAGCGATTCCTGCACGCGGTGCATCTCGACATGACCGAGGAGGTCGCCGAGGGCGACACGGCCGACGCCCGGCCGCGGACGCGCTAGCGGATGCCCTCCCTTCTGATCGCCGGCGCGACGGGGCTCGTCGGGCGCGAGTGTCTCGCGCTCGCCCTCGCCGACCCGGCCTTCGAGCGCGTCGTCGTCATCGCGCGCAAGCCGGCCTCCGGCGTCGCCTCGCCCAAGCTCGACTGGCGCGTCGCGGATTTCCGCCAGCTCGAGATGCAGCGCAGCGCCTTCGAGGTCGACGCGATCCTCTGCGCGCTGGGCACCACCATCAAGGTCGCCGGCTCGCAGGAGCGATTCCGCGAGGTCGACCATGACTACCCGCTCGCGCTCGCGCGGATGGGCCTTGCGGCGGGAGCGCGCCACTGCCTGCTGGTGAGCGCGTTAGGCGCCGACGCGACCTCGCGCATCTTCTACAACCGGGTGAAGGGAGAGACGGAGCGCGACATCCTGGCGCTCGGTTTCCCGAGGATCACCATCGCCCGGCCCTCGCTCCTGCTCGGTGAGCGCGAGGAGTTCCGGCTCGGCGAGCGGGTCGCGCAGCTCTTCGCGTGGGCGGTGCCCGGGAAGTACCGGCCGATCGAGGCGAGGGTCGTCGCGAAGGCGCTGATCGACGCGGCGAGGGGAGGAGGGGAGGGGAGACGAGTGCTGGAGTCGAGTGAGATGAGAGGACGCGGAGCGCGTGGCTGAGGGCTGGGAGGACACGGAGCTGGTGGCTTTTTGTTAATCACAGAGAACTGCAAGCG
>DATAIN010000239.1:0-11158 GCA_036262635.1 Gemmatimonadaceae bacterium
GAGATGACGTTCGTCGGGATGTACGCGGAGACATCACCCGCCTGCGTCTCGATGATCGGGAGCGCGGTGAGCGAGCCGCCCGGCTTCAGGATGTGCTTCCCGTCCACCACGTCGTTGTCCTCGCGCAGCTTCGCCGCGCGCTCGAGGAGACGCGAGTGGAGGTAGAACACGTCGCCCGGGTACGCCTCGCGGCCCGGCGGGCGGCGCAGCACGAGCGAGATCTGGCGGTACGCGGCGGCCTGCTTCGAGAGGTCGTCGTACACGCACAGCGTGGGACGGCCCTCGTTGTACATGAAGTACTCGGCCATCGCGCAGCCCGAGTACGGCGCGATGTACTGCATCGGCGCCGGGTCGGACGCGGACGCGACGACGACGATGGTGTACTCCATCGCGCCGGCCTGCTTCAGCCGCTCCACTACGGAAGCGACCGTCGACGCCTTCTGACCGATCGCGACGTACACGCAGACGACGCCCTGGCCCTTCTGATTGATGATCGTGTCGATCGCGATCGCGGTCTTCCCCGTGCCGCGGTCGCCGATGATCAGCTCACGCTGGCCGCGGCCGATCGGGATCATCGAGTCGATCGCCTTGATACCCGTCTGGAGGGGCTCCTTCACCGGCTGACGAACGATGATGCCGGGTGCCTCGCTCTCGACCTTGCGCGTCACCGTCGTCCGGATGTCCCCGTTGCCGTCGATCGGACGTCCGAGGGCGTCGACGACGCGTCCGACGAGCGCCTGGCCCACCGGCACCTCGAGCACGCGACCGGTACGACGAACCTCGTCGCCCTCGCGCAGCTGGAGATAGTCACCGAGGATGACCGCGCCGATGTTGTCCTCTTCGAGGTTCAGCGACAGAGCGGTGATCGTCGCGCCCGTCTCGCTCGAGGTGACCTCGAGCATCTCCCCCGCCATCGCCTTGCCGAGGCCGTAGATGCGCGCGATCCCGTCCTTCACCTCGAGGACGGTGCCTACCTCTTCGACGTCCAGCGAGTGGAGATCAGCAGCCTCGATCTCGCGGAGCAGGATGTCCTTGATCTCGCCGGGGCGGAGTGACGTTTCGGAAGCCATATCGGTGTCTGGGAAATGCGGTCGGCCAGTGCTAGCCCATAGCTTGTGAAAATTATCACAAGCTCCCTGCCCATGCAAGCTGCCGGGTCCGACCGCCGAGTGAAGTCGAGCGCCACGCTCGGCGTGCGTTCGGTCACGTGGCGGCGTTCCCCGCCGCGAGATTCCTGCCATGCCGTCGAGTGTCCGCGAGTTGAGGGTATGGCAGGAGGCGGTCGCGACCGCGGGCGAGCTGGCGCGGGTCGCTCGCAAGGCCGGTCGTCCGGAGACGCGCACCCTCGTCGATCTCCTGGTGCGGTGCAGCTCGGAGGTCGCGCTCGGCGTCGCGCGTGCCCACGTGAAGGACACGCCCCCCGCTCAGCGCGACGCGTTCCGCATTGCCCGCGATGCGGCGGCCGCTCTCGAAACCGGTCTCGCGATCGCCCGACACGCTGAGCTGTTCCCGCTCGGCATCTGCGCCGATCTCGGCGCGAAGGCGGGCAACGTGTCGAGACTCATCGCCGGCTATCTCGCCTATCTCGACCGGCTGATCGAGGCCGACGCCGAAGCGGCGCGACTCACGGCGCCCCTCGCGGCGACGACCGCGGCACCGGGTCAGTGAGCGCGGCGGCTGCGGCCGCGGCCCTGCCCGAACCGCTCGACGAGATCGACCGCGCGAAGTCTCGAGAGAGACGTGGGCTTCGTCCCGACGATCCGCTGCGCGGTGCTCGACAGATGCGACGCCGAGGCGAAGCCGAGCACCCGCGCGACGTCGCGCACGTCGTATCCCGGATTCTTCGAGAGCTCCGCCGCGGCGAGCAGCCGGACCAGATCGATCACGCGCTTCAGGTTCGGCGCGCCCGACGACGCGAAGGTGCGACTGAGATGTTCGCGTGTGACTCCCAGGGATTGCGCCAGCTCGGAGGTGCGCGCGGGACGGCCGCCGCGCGCCACCAGGCATCGCCAGGCGGAAAACTGGAGCGGCGCGCGGAGCCCGAGCGAAGGCGGCGGTTCCCGGAGGGCGTCGGCGAAGCGCGCCGAGAAGAGCAGGGGGCCGATGATCGCGCGCAGCGCCGCGTCGTCCACGCCTTCCACGACGACGTCGGCAAAGTCGTGCGCCGCCGCCGCGGCCAGCGCGGGGCCATCGCTGGCGCGCAGCGGAGCGATTCCGACGAACGGAACGCTCGGAAACTCGCGCGCCAGCGCGACCGCGGCGGTCGTCTCCGGCCCCGGCGCGACGATGTCGACGACGACCGCGTCGGCGAGGGTCGAGCGGAGCGTGCTCGCCAGCTCCGCCGCGTTCCGCAGGGCGACGATTCGCCCGCGACGACGGGGAAACGCGGCGCGGAGGGCGCTCTTCGCCCGATCACGCGAAGTCAGCGCCAGGATGAGGGTGAGCGCGGGCGATCCGCCGCCTTCCTCGCGCACGGCCGCGCCCTTCGGGGACACGGGAGGCCCGGCTCCCGGCGCTGCCTGTACGCGACCGCTCATTGCCTAACGGCCCGCCAGCGTCTCGCCGACCATCGCGTGGGCGCGCTGCAGCACCGCCTTCGCGTTGGCGTAGGAGATCGTCTCCAGGGCCTGCGCGATCGGCATCCAGCGGCAGGCGGTGATTCCTTCCGCCCGCTGCGGGTTGGTCTCGGCGGCGGTGGTCTCCATCAGATAGAAGTGGCAGACCTTGTGGATCAACCGCCCACGGAAGCGGAAATGCCAGTCGATCGTCTCGATCGCGCCGCGCAGCTCGAGGCCGTCGAGACCCGTCTCCTCGCGCACCTCGCGCAGCGCGGCGGCGTCGGGAAGCTCCTCCTTCTCGAGATGTCCTTTCGGAAATCCCCAGTTGCGGTAGCTGTCGCGGATGAGGAGGAAGAGCGGTTCCTCGCCGGCCGGGACGCGGAACACGACGCCGCCGGCCGAGGTCTCGCGCGTCGCGCGGGCCCGCGCTTTCACCGGCCGCTCGCGAGCAGGGCGTCGCCATCGAGCTCGGCGCGGCCCTCGATGAACTGGCGGACGACGGGATCGGTGGTGTGCTGGATCTCGTCGACGGTGCCGACCTGACGGACGCGTCCCTGATACAGCATCGCGATGCGCGTGCCGACGGTGTAGGCGCTGCGCATGTCGTGGGTGATGACGATGCTCGTCACGCCGAGCTTGTCGCGCATCCGCACCATGAGATCGTCGATCACCGCGCTCGTCACCGGGTCGAGCCCCGTCGTCGGCTCGTCGTACAGCATGTACTTCGGGCGCAGCGCCACCGATCGCGCGATGCCGACACGCTTGCGCATGCCTCCGGAGAGCTCGGCGGGAAATTTCCCCTCGACGCCGGGAAGATCGACGAGATCCAGCGACTGCGCGACGCGCTCGCCGATCTCCTGCTCGGAGAGCTCGCCCTGCTTGCGCAATCCCATCGCGACGTTTTCGCCGATCGTCAGCGAGTCGAAGAGCGCGGCGAACTGGAACACGTATCCGATGCGCGCGCGGAGCCTGTACAGCTCACGGCGCGGCAGACGCGGAACCTCGAGATCGTCGACCCACACCTCGCCCGCATCCGGCTCGAGCAGACCGACGATGTGCTTGATGGCGACGGACTTTCCGGTGCCGGAATAGCCGATGATGACCATCGTCTCGCCCTCGAGGACGTCGAGGGTGAAGCCGTTGAGCACCTGCTTCGGGCCGAACGCCTTGTACACGTCGACGAGTCGGATCATCGAGACAATTTGTGATCCCCGTGTCGGCGGCGGCAAGCCTTGACTGTGCGCGGCCTGTCGCGCAGCGAGTCGACGAGATGCACGATGCGACGCGGGCCGCTCCAGTGATGGAGCGGCCCGCGTCGAGTGCGTCGTGAGAGCTGGTTACGCGGCGAAGGAGCCGAGCGCGCGCCCCACATCGCCCTCGCGCAGCCGCTTCAGCGCGCGGTCGCGCAGCTGGCGGACGCGCTCGCGCGTGACGCCGAGCATCGAGCCGATCTCCTCGAGCGTGTGCTCGCGCCCGCCCTCGAGCCCGAAGTACAGGCGGAGGACCTTCGCGTCGCGCGGCGGCAGCGTGCCGAGCGCCTGCTCGATCTCGTCGGTGAGGAAACGATTCATCGCCTCCTCCTCCGTGTCCGGCATCTCGTCGGCGACGAACCGCTCGATGAGCGAGCGGTCACCGTCCGGATCCATCGGCGCGTCGAGGCGCACGTCGCTCGTGTTGAGCGCGGCGAGCGACTGCACGACTTCCGTGGAGAGCCCGGTGAGCTGCGACAGCTCCTCCGGCGTCGGCTCGCGATTGAGCTTCTGCCGCAGGATCTCCGACGCCTTGATGATGCGCGAGAGATCCGCCGTGCGATTGAGCGGAACGCGCACGGTGCGACCCTGGCGCGCGAGCGCGGAGAGGATCGCCTGGCGGATCCACCACACGGCGTACGAGATGAACTTCACGCCCTGGTCCGGATCGAACTTCCGGGCAGCGGTGAGCAGGCCGACGTTCCCCTCACCGATCAGATCGATGAGCGGCAGGCCGCGGTTCTGATACTTCTTCGCCACCGAGATGACGAAGCGCAGATTGCGCTTCACCAGCTCCTGGAGCGCGTCCTGATCCCCGGCGCGAATCTTCTTCGCGAGCTCGATCTCCTCCGCGCCCTTGAGGAGCGGATAGGTGCTGACCTCGTAGAGGTACTGGTCGAGGATGTCGCGCTCGGGCTCGTTGGGCGCAATGCCAGCCGGTGCGGATCGGCGGCGGCGCTTCACTTCGGTCATTGTCTTTTGCCCTCGAACGTACTGCGCGTGAGAAAACGTGTATCGGTGAGCGATGCGATCGCGTCGCTTCTAGTCATGCTGCGACCCGATCAGGTCGCCGGTGGGCCTGTCGCCCTCCACAATGGCCGCCGGATCGGGGATGAAAGCGCTGCAAAATACTGGCCCAAAGCGTTTACGCCAGCCCTCAATTTCTTGACATCGTAGCTACCCCTGACTACACTTCGTGTTTCCTGGCGGAACAGTTGTCTCCGCTCGGCCGAGGGGGCGTAGCTCAGTTGGGAGAGCGCGTGAATGGCATTCACGAGGTCAGGGGTTCGATTCCCCTCGCCTCCACCTCCCGGCGATGCGGCTGATCGCCGGCGGTCCCGCCGACGCGCCGCGCAGCGGCCAGTTGGGCCGGCGCGATGGACGGACGGGACAGCGTCAATGCGGGAATAGCTCAGTTGGTAGAGCACAACCTTGCCAAGGTTGGGGTCGCGGGTTCGAGTCCCGTTTCCCGCTCTGCACGCCGTCGCGACATGGTCGTTCGACCCCTCGTGACGAACGGGCGCGGCACGCTTCAAGTTCCATGCTCCCGGGCGGCGCAACGCGCGGTTAGCTCAGTTGGTTAGAGCGCCACGTTGACATCGTGGAGGTCACAAGTTCGAGTCTTGTACCGCGCACTGCCCCACGGCTAACACCGTGGGGCACTTGTTTTTCCCTCAGGCGCGCTGGGCGGCGCGGCGTTTGCCTCTACGAGAAGCCATGTTAGTGCGACCACGGGCTCGAGCAGATCGGCGTCGGACGCTCCGATGATCGGACAGGCGTCGCCTCTTCCCGAGGAGCTGCGTCGTGGGCTCGCCGGCCCGATCCGCTGGCGGCTGCTGCTCGCGCTGATCGTCGCCAGCGGCATCGCCCTGCTCCATCGCATCGACGCGCTGCTCACGCGCGAGTACGCGCGCGAGGCCAGTGCGCAGGCAGTGCAGGCCGACGCGCTGATCGAAGGATTCGTGCGTCAGCGCGTGCAGCTCCTGACGACGCTCGCGGCGCTCACGGGATCGGCGCACGGCGCGCGCGACGAGAGCGAACGCTTCCGCGTTCTCGCCGACGAGATCCGCAGCGAGATGCCCGACATCGCGACGGTCTATCTGCTCGACCCGCGCGGTGCGGTGCGCGAGGCACGCGGCGCGGACGCACTGCCGGGTCGTGGAGTCGCGCACCGGGCGTTCCCGCTCCGCGCTCCCGCGATGCGGCAGGCGGCGCAGGAGCATTCCCCCGCAGCGACGGCACCGCTGCGCCTGGCCGACGGGCGGCCCGGCACGCTGCTCTACGTCCCCATCATGGACGGTCAGCGCCTAACGGGATACGTCGCGGCGGCGTTCGCCTACGAGCGGCTCTTCACGCGCGCTCTCTCCGGCCAGCTTCGCGGCCGGTTCCCCTATCGCGTCTCCGACGAGAAGGGGGAGATCATCGCGGCGTCCGCCGGCTACCCGCGCCGCGTCGCGCGCGACATCCGCCGTGACGTCAGCCTTCCCGGTGGGCATCGCTGGACGCTCGACGTCGCGGTGGAAACGATGCAGCCCTTCACCGCGCGCGCGATCAACTGGGTGACCGGGGCGATCGTCCTCATGCTCGTCGCCTTTCTCGCGATGCGCGAGGAGATGCGATCCCGTCGGTTCGCGTCGTACTCGCGCGATCTCGAGCTGCTCTCGCGCGACCTGCTCGACGCGAACATGCGCCTCGAGGATCGCGCGCAGCAGATCGCCGAGGCGAATCGCGCCAAGTCGCGCTTCCTCGCCAACGTCAGCCATGAGCTGCGCACGCCGCTCAACGCGATCGTCGGCTACAACTCGCTCGCGCTCGAGGGAATGTACGGCGAGGTCCCGGGCTCGCTCCGCGCGTCGCACGAGCGGATCCAGGCCGCGGCCGACCATCTCCTCGGACTGGTGAACGACGTGCTCGACCTGTCGAAGATCGAGGTCGGGCGCATGGACCGCGAGATCGAGACCGTCGATCTCGACTCGGTGCTCGACGGTGTGGCGACGGTGGTCGAGCCGGCGGCTGAGGCGAAGGGGCTGCGCGTCGACATCGTCGCCGCGCGGAACGTCCCGAAGATCGAGACGGACCCGCGCCATCTGCGGCAGATCCTGCTCAACCTCACGGCGAACGCGATCAAGTTCACCGAGCGCGGAACCGTCACGGTCGTCGCGAAGCGCGCGGGTGTCGGGATCGAGATCTCGGTGGAGGATACGGGAATCGGCATCGCCGAGAATGACCTCGAGCGGATCTTCGAGGAGTTCGAGCAGGTGCGACCGAGTGGCCGCGGCGATTCGATGCAGCGCGGGACGGGACTCGGGCTCGCCATCGCGCGCAAGCTCGCGCGCCTGCTCGGCGGCGATCTCACGGTCGCGAGCAAGCTCGGACAGGGCTCCTGCTTCACGCTCAGGCTACCGATCGTCGCACCCGATCAGACGACGCCGTCGACGGGCGTGCCGATCTTCGAGAGCGGGACACCGGACACCGCGCGCAGCGTCGGCATCAGCGCGGAGCCGGAAGCGACGGAAGATTCCGCGTCGCACCTCGACGCGTCACCGCGCGCGACGGAGCTGCATGAGGGCGCGCATGCGGCGGAGTCGCACGCGACGGATCCCAGCGCGCGGGGTTGACGCACCCTTCAGCGAGGACTAGAATTCTCCTGCTCGGGACGATTCGCGCCGGAAGTCGCGGCGATGGCAGTTCCGTGCACGCGCAGTACCAGGCGCCCGTAGCTCAATTGGATAGAGCATCTGACTACGGATCAGAAGGTTGGGAGTTCGAGTCTCTCCGGGCGCGCTGCGTGCCGTGCACAAACTCGGGATCGAAAGAGCGTCGGCGGGGCGTAGCGTAGCCCGGTAGCGCGCCTGCTTCGGGAGCAGGAGGTCGCTGGTTCAAATCCAGTCGCCCCGACCATCTTCACACGGGCTCACCGGAGCCCGTTCGCATTTGCGCGAGTAGCTCAGCTGGATAGAGCGTCGGCCTCCGGAGCCGAAGGTCGTGGGTTCGAATCCCGCCTCGCGCACGTCAGTCCAGTACGACGGTGTCGGCATGCAGACGAGGCCCCAGCGAGCAGCGCTGGGGCCTCGTCGTCTTCGTCGGGGCCGACCGTGGCGCATGACTTGCCACCTGTCGAGCACGGCGATTCGCCTCCCATGCCTCGCATCCAGAACTGGCGCTCCCTGCTCCCCGGCCTGCTCGCGCTCGCCGCGACGATCGCGTTCGCGATCGGCGTGCTCACCTTCGCGCGCGTCGGGGCGTTGCACGGCTCGACGATCCGCGTGTACAGCGCGATGAACGAAGCCCGCGGAGTCATGAAGGGGACGCCGGTGTGGCTGAACGGGCAGAGCGTCGGACAGGTCGTGAGGGTGGAGTTCACGCCGCCGTCCGCCGACACGACCGTGCACGTCCTCGTGGTGATGGACGTACTCAAGCGCTACGCGCGATTCGTCCGCGTCGACGCGCGGGCGCAGATCAGGTCCGGCGGGACGTTGATCGGTGCGCCGGTGGTGTATCTCGCGAGCGTGTCGACCGACGCGCGGACCGTTCGCTCGGGCGACACGCTGCGTTCCCTGCCGCAGGGTGATCCCGAGGGCGTGGCGTCGCAGATCGCGCTCGCGTCGCGCGACTTTCCCGCGATCATCGAGAACGTGAAGGAGCTGCGGGCGGATCTGAGCTCGGCACGGGGCACGACGGGCGCGCTGCTGAACGACGACGCACTCGCGGTGGACGTCGTGGTCAATCGCGGCACGCGGCTCGCCGACCGCGCGCTGCATGGCAGCGGGAGCGTGGGGCGTGCGCTCTCCGGCGGCGCGAGCGCGGCGGGCGCTCGTGCGCAGCGCGCCCTGGCTCGCGCCGACAGTCTGCGCGCCGTCGTGGCGTCGGCGAAGGACAAGGTCGGTCGCGTACGCGGCGACTCGACGCTGTTGCAATCCGTTACCGCTGCCCGCAACGAGATCTCCATCGCACGCGCTTTGCTCGCCGAGCCGCGCGGAACCGCCGGCCGCGTGCTGCACGACAGCGTCCTCGTCCGCCAGCTCACATCGGCGGAGCGTGAGCTGGGTCTCCTGCTCGCCGACCTGCGGAAACATCCGCTGCGCTACGTCGCGTTCTGATCGAAGCGCGGCGCGGAAGCGTCGTGCGCTCTCTTGATTCGTCCCCCGAGCGCCAGTAGCTTCGGGAGAATTTCCCTCCCCGTACGCCCGCGCCCACCAGCCGTGAACGCCGCATGCGCGGCGTCTCCATCGCCCCGCCGCTCCCGCCTCGCGCGAGGCCCGTCTCCGGAGCACCCCCGTGGATATCGCACAGCTGAAGCGCATGTCCGTCCCCGAGCTGCAGGAGATGGCGGACGGGTTGAACATCACGAACACCTCGGGGCTGCGGAAGCAGGATCTCATCTTCCGGATCGAGCAGAACCTGCTCGACTCGGATACGGTGCTCACCGGCGAGGGCGTGCTCGAGATTCTTCCCGAGGGCTACGGCTTCCTGCGGAGCCAGGACTGGAACTACCTGTACGGCCCCGATGACATCTACGTCTCACCCTCACAGATCAAGCGCTTCGACCTGCGGACCGGTGACACCATCTCGGGACAGGTCCGGCCGCCGAAGGAGTGGGAGCGGTATCTCGCCTTGCTGAAGGTCGAGACGATCAACGGGGACGATCCCGAGAAGGCGAAGCAGCGCGGCAGCTTCGACAACCTCCGGCCGCGCTATCCGGACGAGCGGATCCGCCTCGAGCCGAAGGGAGGCGATCTCAGCATGCGGATCGTGGATCTCCTCGCGCCGATCGGAAAGGGGCAGCGGGGGCTGATCGTCGCCCCGCCACGCGCCGGCAAGACGATCCTCATGCAGAAGATGGCCAACGCGATCCTCGAGAATCATCCCGAGGTCACGCTGATCATCCTCCTCATCGACGAGCGTCCGGAAGAGGTGACGGACATGCAGGCGAACGTCGGCTCGCGCGCGGAGGTCATCAGCTCGACGTTCGACGAGCCGGCGGACCGGCACGTGCAGGTCGCCGACATGGTGATCGAGAAGGCGAAGCGCCTGGTCGAGCACGGCCACGACGTGGTGATCCTCCTCGACTCGATCACGAGGCTGGCGCGTGCGCACAACGCGGTGGTTCCCCACTCGGGGAAGATCCTCTCGGGCGGGGTCGATGCGCAGGCGCTGCACAAGCCGAAGCGCTTCTTCGGCGCGGCACGCAACATCGATGACGGCGGGTCGCTCACCATCGTCGCGACCGCGCTCATCGAGACGGGATCGCGGATGGACGAGGTGATCTTCGAGGAGTTCAAGGGCACCGGGAACATGGAGCTCGTGCTCGATCGCAAGATCGCGGACCGCCGGGTGTTCCCGGCGATCGACATCCAGAAGTCGGGGACGCGGCGCGAGGAGCTGCTGCTCGACAAGGCGGAGCTCAACCGGGTGTACCTGCTGCGCAACTTTCTCGCGGACATGCCGGAGGCGGAGGCGATGGAGTTCCTCCTCCGGCAGATGGCGGCGACGAAGAGCAACAAGGAGTTCTTCGTCGCGATGGCGCAGGGGTGAGCCGCTGCCTGGCGAGAGCGGAGTGATGTCGCGGCTCGGCCGTTATCTCGCGGTGGATTGGGGCGAGCGCCGGATCGGGCTCGCGGCGAGCGATCCGACGGGGACCATCGCTTCCCCGGCGGGACACATCGTACGGCGCGCGGGCAAGCGTCCGCCGATCGCCGAGCTGATTCGGCGCGCGGAAGCGCTCGACGCCCGCGGCTTCGTCGTCGGGCTCCCGCTCGATGAACAGGGAGGCGAGACCGATCGCTCGCGCGAGGTACGCGCCGCCGCGGACGCGCTCGGGCAGCGGACCGGGCTTCCGGTGCTGCTCGTCGATGAGCGCTACACCACCGCCATCGCGCTCCGGGCGGTGCGCGAGCTGGGCGGCGACACTCGCGGCCGGAAGGGGGACATCGACTCCCTCGCGGCGACGGTGCTGCTGCAGCACGCGATGCGAAGCGCCGAGCTGACGGGGGAACGGAACGCAGATCCGGAGTCAGATCCGGGCCTGCCTAACACGCGAGCATCGAACGACGATGAGCTCCAGTAGCCCCCGTCGCGCGTGGTGGCGCGGATGCCTCGTGCTCGCCACGCTGCTCGCCGTCGCGTGCGGGGGCGGCACGGGGACGGTTCGCGTGGTGATCCCTCCCGGCGCGACCTTCCGCGTCGCCGCCGACTCGCTGGCGCGCGCGAAGGTCATCGGCTCGGCGCGACTCTTCCGCGCCTATGCGTCGCTTGGCGGCCACGACCGGCGGATCCGCGCCGGCACCTATCTCATGTCCCGCGGCATGTCGTGGTCGGCGGTCGTCAGTGCACTGACGGAGGGGACGGGAC
>DATAIN010000240.1:0-1602 GCA_036262635.1 Gemmatimonadaceae bacterium
TCGAGCAGCGCGGTCTCGACCTCGAAGGGCGAGATGTTGTAGCCGGAGGAGACGATCAGGTCGTCGTCGCGCGCCTCGAACCAGAAGTAGCCGTCCTCGTCCATGCGGAAGGTGTCGCCCGTGAGGTTCCAGCCGCCGACGACGTAGTCCGTCTGGCGCGGGTCGGCGAGGTAGCGGCAGCCCGTCGGGCCGCGGACGGCCAGGCGCCCGACCTCCCCCGCCGGGACGGGCTGCGTGTCCGGGCCCACCACCATCGCCTCGTAGCCGGGCACCGGCGTGCCGACGGAGCCGAACTTCGCGTCCTCGGCGCGCGAGGCGATGAAGATGTGGAGCATCTCCGTCGAGCCGATGCCGTCGACGATGCGGATGCCGGTGCGCTCGTGCCAGGCCTGCGCGACGGACGCGGGCAGCGGCTCGCCGGCCGAGATGCAGGCGCGCAGCGTCGGGAGCTCCACCGAGTCGCGCAGCAGCGCCCGGTACATCGTCGGCGCGGTGGCGAGGCGCGTGACGTCGTGGCGGCGGATGGTCTCCACGAGCGGGTCCATGCCGGGCTTCGCGATCGGCGCGAACGACGCGCCGAAGCGCATCGGGAACAGCACGAGCACGCCGAGCCCGAACGTGAACGCGATCGGCGCCGTGCCCGTGAAGACGTCCTCCGGCGACGGGTCGAGGATCTCGCGGGCGAACGTGTCGCAGATCGCGAGCACGTCGCGGTGGAAGTGCACGCAGCCCTTCGGCTCGCCCGTCGTGCCGGAGGTGAAGGCGATCAGCGCGACGTCGTCGCGCGAGGTGGCGACCGGCTCGAAGGCGCCGGGCTCGGCCATCGCCTCCTCGAAGGTCAGCAGGGCGTGCAGCGGGCCGCCGGCCTTGCGCACCTCCTCGGCCAGCCCCGCGTCGACGAGACCGTGCGAGACCTGCGCGCGCTCGATCACCTTCGCCAGCTCGCCGGCGCGCAGCATCGGCATCGTCGCGACCGCGATGCCGCCGGCCAGCAGCACGCCGAACCAGCACGCGATCAGCTGCGGGTCGTTGAAGCCGTGCAGCAGCACGCGGTTGCCGGGCACGAGTCCCTGCTCCTCGACGAGCACGCGCGCGACGCCCTCCGCGCGCTCGCGCAGCTCCGCGTAGGTCCACGTCGCGTCGCCGAGCACGCACGGCCGGTCGGACCACGGCCCGTCCAGCAGCTCGACGGCGGCGTTGAGCTGCTCCGGGTAGTCCATCTCGAGCAGTACGGGCCACTGCTCGCGCGGCGGGAGGTTGTCGCGGGCGAAGGTGTCCATCAGTCGCCCTCGAACTCCGGCCGGCGCTTGTCGACGAAGGCGCGGTACGCGCGCTCGAAGTCGCGCGTCTGCATGCAGATCGCCTGCGCCTGCGCCTCGGCCTCGATCGCCGCGTCGACGCCCATGTCCCACTCCTGGTCGAGCATCTGCTTGGTCATCGCGTGCGCGAAGTTGGGGCCGGCCGCGAGCGAGGCCGCGAGCGTGCGCGCCTCGTCCTGCAGCGCCTCGGGCTCGACGAGCCGGTTGAAGAACCCCCAGCGCTCGGCCTCCTCGGCGCTCATCGAGCGCCCGGTGAAGAGCAGCTCGGCCGTGCGCCCCTGGC
>DATAIN010000241.1:0-5862 GCA_036262635.1 Gemmatimonadaceae bacterium
CGATATCTGGCGCACGGTCCGGCGCGGCAACGGGCAGCCGTGGGAAGCAGCCGAGCCGGAGAGCGCGATCAACAGCGCCTTCGTCGAGCGTCGTCCCTCGCTCTCGGACGATGGGCTGACGATGTTCTTCGACTCCGACCGGCCGGGAGGGTCAGGACTGCTCGATCTCTACATGACCACGAGAATGCGGAAGTAGGAGCAGGATGAGGAGCAGGACGAGGAGAAGTGTGTGGAATGATGAGAGAGCTCTCTCATCATTCCACATTTCTATCCCTCACCCTGCTCCTCATTCTGCTCCTCGTCCTGCCCCTCGTCCCTCGTCGCCCTACAGAGCGTCGTAGAGCTGGAGCGTCCAGTAGGAGCCGGTCTGGTATCCTGCCAGGCGGAACGGGTTGAAGACGCTCGCGCTCGTCGCCATCCCGCCCGCGGTCAGATCGTTAGGCAGGACCTTCAGCGCGCATCCCGCGAGGATCAGCTTCGGCTCGGGGACGTTGTTGCTGATGAGGGTGCAGGTCCCCGTCGCCGTGTAGCTGCTCCCGTCGTTGAAGTCGAAGCGCGCCGCGAAGTTCTGCAGGAGGCCGGGCGGGAAGGCGAAGTTGGTGAGCTGCGCGCAGGCGACCACGGTGCCGACCTGTCGCACCCCGTCGTTGACGACCTGACCGTCGCTGGCGCGGGTCTGGGTCGCCCAGGCGCTGGCGTTGAGGAAGACGTTCGCCTGGAAGGGCGCCGTCGCGCAGAACTCGCGCGCGCCGCTCACGGCGGGATCTTCCTCGGTGCGGAACTGATAGACGTGAACGCCGGGAGAGGTGGACTGGTCGAGCGCCAGTCCGGCTGTCGGCGCGGCGGGATGCTTCGTGTCGGCGCACGCCGCAGCGAGGACGAGCGCGGCGGGGGCGAGACGGCGAGCGATGCGCATATCGAGCTCCGAATGGGGGGAGCGATAGCATCGGCAACTTCGATCCGCCGTGCAAGTGGAGCTTTGACGGATGAGGAATGAGGGGCAGGACTTGGGGCAGGATGAGGAGCAGGGTGAGGGATGGTAATGTGGGATGATGAGAGAGCTCACTCATCTTCCACATCTCTCTCCCTCACCCTGCCCCTCGTTCTGCCCCTCGTTCTACCGGATGACCGCGCCCGCGCGCACATTCGATCTCATGTCCCCCCGTTCGATCGCCGCGCTCGTCCTCGCGTCCGCGTTCGCGCTCCGGCTCGCCGCGCAGACCACCCGTCCGGCTGGGACGATTCCCGCCTTCGCGCTCGACTCCTCGCCGCTCGCGCTGAGCGGGGACGCGCGCGCCGGCGTCTTTCTCTCCGCCGTCGGCCGGCGGGCGATCGCGATGGGCACCGAGGACGGCCGGCTCGAGCTCTGGAGCTGGCCGGTGAAGTGGCTGCACGACTTCGAGCTCTCCTTCCGCGTCCCGAAGTACACCGACGCCATCCCGGGGCGACTGATCGCGCGCTCGGTGACCGAGCGCCCCGAGGGAGTGACGATCGTGTACGCGTCGGAGCAGTTCACCGTCCGCGAGCACATCTTCGTCCCGCTCGATCTTCCGGCGGTGGTGATCCTGCTCGAGGTGGACGCGCTTCGTCCGCTCGAGGTCGTCGCGCGCTTCACCCCCGACATCCACTTCGCGTGGCCGGCGGGACTCGGCGGGCAGTACCTCGTCTGGAACGACGGCGCGCGCGCCTTCCTCTTCTCCGAGAGCCGGCGGCGCGTCAGCGCGTTCCTCGGCTCCCCCGCCGTGACGGAAGCCTCGGACGTACCGGCGCACATGCTCGCCGCTGCCGCGCCGCAGCTCGTGCTGGCGATCGGCGGGGAACGCTACACGCCCCCACGGTTAGGCGAGCCCCCCGGCCGGTCGATCGACGCACACGTCGCGTACGTCCCGATCGTGCTCGCCGGCGGGCTGATGCCTCGCGACTCGGCGCGCGCGCTGTACCAGCGATTGATCGCGCCGGGAGCGGCGGAGCGCGAGTGGAAGCGGAGAGTGGCGCACGCCGATTCGCTGCGCACGACGCAGCTCGCGCTGCACTCGCCGGATTCGCTGCTCGACCGCGCGGTGGAGTACGCGAAGGTGAACCTCGACGAAGCGATGGTGTGCAACCCCGACCTCGGCTGCGGGCTCGTCGCCGGCTACGGGCTGTCGGGCGCGGCGAGCGACCGCCCGGGATTCGGCTGGTTCTTCGGGGGAGACGCGGCGATTAATTCTCTCGCAGCCAGTGGCTCCGGGGCGGAGCCACTGGTACGCGACGGCGTGCTGCGATTCTTCGCGAAGTACCAGCGCGCCGACGGGAAGATCACCCACGAGATCTCGCAGGGGGCGGGACAGGTCGACTGGTTCGGCGCGTATCCGTACGCCTTCTACCACGGCGATACGACGCCTTTCTGGATCCTCGCCTTCGGCGAGTACTGGAAGCAGACGGCCGACACCGCGCTCGTGCGCGAGCTCTGGCCCAACGTGAAGCGCGCCTTCGCCTGGTCGCGCGCGACCGACACCGACGGCGACGGGCTGATGGAGAACGCGAAGGCGGGCGCCGGTGCGATCGAGGTCGGCGACCTCCAGGAGGGAATCCTCTCCGACGTCTACATGAGCGGCGTGTGGGTCGCCTCGCTCGACCGCTTCGCGCGGATGGCCGACGCGCTCGGCGAGCGTGCGCTGGGCGACAGCGCTCGGGCGATCCGCGCGAAGGCGCTGCGCACGATGGAGACCCGTCTCTGGCTCCCGGCGCGCGGGCAGTACGCCTTCGCGCTGCTCGAGGGCGGCACGGTGAACGAGGTGCTCACCGCCTGGCCGGCGACGGCGATGTCGTTCGACGTCTTCGATGGTGCGCACGGCGCGGCGATGGCGGCGCGGCTCGCGTCCACGGAGATCATGACCGACTGGGGAGCGCGCCCGCTCGCCGCGTCGAGCCCGCTCTTCGATCCGCTGCACTACAACAACGGCGCGGTGTGGCCCTTCGTCACCGGGTGGGTGGCGCTCGCGCAGTACCGCTACCACAACGCCGCCGCCGGCAAGCTCGCGCTCGACGCGATCGCGCGCACCGGCTTCGACGAGTCACGTGGCCGCAACCCGGAAGTGATCTCGGGGAAGCTGTACAAGCCGCTCGACACCGCGGTTCCGCAGCAATTCTTCGCGACGTCGATGGTGTTGACCCCGCTCATCCGCGGCCTGCTCGGCATCGACGTCGACGCGCCGGCGGGGCGCGTCACGATCGCGCCGCACCTTCCGCCGGGATGGGACTCCGTACGCGTCGAGCATGTGCCCGCGGGCGCTACGCGGTTGAGCATCGCGATCCGCCGGGCCGCGGGCCGTGTCGCCGCCGACGTCCGCCGCGAAAGCGACGCCTCCGCGGTGCCGCTGGAGATCGTCTTCTCCCCCGCCCTGCCGTCAGGCGCGACGACGAGCGCCGAGCATTCGGCGACGCCGGGGGACGTCCACGGCACCGTGCGCGGAACGCTCGCCTCGTCGCTCACTCTCACGGTGCCCTACTCCGGAGGCTGGAGCGTCGAGCCGCCGGCGATGCGTCCGGCGATCGGCGACCGCTCGACCGCGCCGCGCGTGCTGAGCGAGCGGATGGACGGCGGACGGTACGTCCTCTCGCTCGAGGGGCTGGCCGGGCGAAGCTACCGGTTCCGGGTTCGCGCTCCCGTCGCCGAGTCGAGCGCGACCGCCGGCGCCGGGGGCTCGGCGACGCTGGGCCCCGCGGCGGGAGCGGGCGAGTGGCGACCGCTCACGGTGACCTTCCCGCGCGCCGGCGCGAACGCCGACGGCTACACGGCGCTCACCATCTCCTTCCGCTCGCGTTAGGCACGATGCGCCTGTCGCTCCTCGGCGCGGCCGCGCTCGCGCTCCTCACCACACCGGCCTCCGCGCAGGTGCTCGACGCGCGCGTCCTCCCCGAGCGCTACGGCTGGCTCGACAACCGCGACTGGGGCTGGTACGCGCGGCGCATCCCGCTCTTCGAGTCCCCCGAGCGGTCGATCGACTCGACGTACTACTACCGCTGGCAGCTCGTCACGAAGCACCTCACCTACGGCGATCCCGCGACGGGCTACACCTTCACCGAGTTCATCGATCGTCCGTTCTGGTCCGGCGCGTACGGCGCGATCAGCTGTCCCCTCGGCCACCAGATGTACGAGCTGCGCTGGCTGAAGGACGCGCGCATCGTGCGCGACTTCGCGCGCTACTGGTTCACCGCGCCTGGTGCGCAGCCGCGCAGCTACAGCAACTGGTACGGCGACGCGGTGTGGGCGACGTATCTCGTGAATGGCGACCGCGCGTATCTCGGTCGCGCCCTTCCGTTCATGAAGCGCCAGCTCGCCGGGTGGGACGCCGAGCGCTACGACTCCATCGTCGGACTGTACCACTGGGACGGGCTGCACGACGGGATGGAGCGCAGCATCAACAGCAGGCAGACCGACGACATCGACGAAGGCGCCGACGGTTATCGCCCGACGCTGAACAGCTACATCTTCGCCGACCTGCGCGCGATCGCGCGGGCATCCGCGCTGCTCGGCGACAGCGCCGGTGCACGGAGCTACGCCGAGCGCGCCGACTCGATCCGCGCGCGCGTGCTGCGCGAGCTCTGGGATCCGCGCCGCGGATTCTTTCTCCATCAGTTCGCGCACGACGAGAAGGACGGCGTTCGGGCGCGGACGCGCACCTGGGACTCGGGGAAGTACGCGGGCAACGCGCACGGGCGTGAGCTGATCGGCTACGTGCCCTGGCAGTTCGAGCTACCGCCACCGAACCAGGGCTACGAGCGCGCGTGGGCGGCGCTCATGGACACGGCGCGCTTCCTCGCCCCCTTCGGCCCGACGACCGCCGAGCGTCACGATCCGCTCTTCTACATCTCGCCGCGCTGCTGCTGGTGGAGCGGGAATTCCTGGCCGTACGCGACGACGCAGACGCTCGTCGCGCTGGCGAACGTGGTGAACGACTACCCGCAGGACGTCGTCACGAAGCGCGACTGGATGGAGCTCTTCCGGATCTACACGCGCACGCAGCGCAAGAACGGCCGGCCGTACATCGCCGAGGCGGCGAATCCCGACGATGGATCGTGGGAGGGGCACGACACCTTCCAGCACAGCGAGCACTACTTCCACTCCGGTTACATCGATCCGCTCATCACGGGGCTGATTGGCCTGCGTCCGCGCGCCGACGATTCGCTCGAGGTGAACCCGCTCGCGCCGGGGGAGTGGAAATACTTCGCGCTCGACGGCGTCGAGTACCGCGGGCACCGCCTGACGATTCTCTGGGATCGCGACGGAACGCGCTACGGTCGCGGAACGGGGCTGACGATCCTCGCCGACGGGCGCGTGCTCGCGACCGCGCCGCGACTCGGCCGCGTCGTCGCGTACCTGAAGCCGGTGCAGTTCCTGGAGCTGGAGGAGCGCCCGCCCGCCGTGAACCTCGCCGTCAACAACGGCCGCGGCGCGTATCCATGGGTGACCGCGAGCTGGAGCGCGCCGAGCACGCCGGCCTTCGCGCTGATCGACGGGAACTACCGCTACGATCGCGACCCGCCCAACCGCTGGACGGACTCCGGCTCGGTCAACGCGAAGGAGTCGCTCGTCCTCGACTTCGGCGCCCCGCGGCCGGTGGAGACGCTGCTCCTCTACTTCCTCGACGACGGCGCGGGGAGCGCGATCCGCGCGCCGGCGAGCTACGCGCTCGAGATCTGGGAGAACGGCCGCTGGGCGCGCGCGCCGGAGAAGGCACGCGTGCCGGCGCGGCCGGAGGGGCATCGCCCGAACGGGGTCACCTTCGCGCGCCGCGTGCTGACCTCACGGATCCGCCTGACGTTCGTGCCTCGACCGCGCGCGTGGGTGGGGCTGACGGAGATCGAGGCGTGGGCGCA
>DATAIN010000242.1:0-2439 GCA_036262635.1 Gemmatimonadaceae bacterium
CGGTGACGGTCGCGTAGCTCAGATGGTTAGAGCGCTGGTCTCACATACCAGAGGTCCGGGGTTCGATTCCCTGCGCGACCATTAGCACGACTCGACGGCGGCTCGGGATGGCCGCCGCCGGATGCCCCCCAAAACTGTACCCATGATTCGAGTCCGACTCGGGTCGCTGCTCGTGGCGGCAATGCTCTGCGCCGGAGCGCGACCCGTTTTCGCGCAGCGACCGACCCCCGAAGAGGCGCGCGTCCTACTGCAGACGCGGCCCGATCTCGTCGCCCAGCTTCGCCAACGGCTGGCGAACAGCGGCCTCACGCCCGACCAGGTGCGGGCCCGGCTGCGCGCGGAGGGATATCCCGAGCACCTGCTCGATGCCTACCTGGGGAACGAGGCCGCATCGGCGCCGACGCCGACCGACGATGTCCTCGACGCCGTCGCCGCGCTGGGAATCGCCGACTCGCTGGATTTCGAGTCCGGTACTGGCGCCCGCCCGAATCGCCGGCGACTCGCCGCGGACACTGTCGCCGCGATCGACAGCGAGGCGCTCCTCTCCCGCGACGCGAGGCGCGTCCGGTCGCGGCTCGACCGCACCGACGACCGGGTGGACACGCTCGCGATCGGCGGACGGCTCGGCCGGCGCTTCACCAACCCTGACAGCGGGTATCAGATCTTCGGGATGGCGGTCTTCCGGAACGCGACGACGCAGTTCGAGGCGAACGTGGCTGGTCCGGTGGACGCCAATTATCGCCTGGGCCCCGGCGACCGGCTCGTGCTGATCCTCACTGGTGATGTCGAGCTTGCGCACACCCTCGACGTCACCCGCGAAGGGTTCATCGTCATTCCCCAGGTTGGCCAGCTCTACGTCGCCAACCTGACGTTAGGCGATCTCGAGAATCTTCTCTATACCCGGCTTGCGCGCGTGTACTCCGGCGTGCGACGCGGTCCGGGCGCGACGACGCGCTTCAGCGTGAGCGTGGCGCGGCTGCGCAGCAACCAGGTGTATGTCGTCGGCGACGTGATGGCGCCGGGGAGCTACCGGGTCTCCAGCGCGGGCACCGCCCTCACTGCGCTCTACGCCTCGGGTGGCCCGACCGACGCGGGCTCGCTGCGCCGCATCGAGATCCGCCGCGGCGGCGCGGTGGTCAGCCAGCTGGACGTCTACGACTATCTTCTTCGCGGCGATGCGTCGCGAGACGTGCGACTCGCCACCGGCGACGTCGTCTTCGTTCCGCCCTATCAGCGGCGCGTGCGGGTAGTCGGTGAGGTCGTGCGTCCCGCGACCTACGAGCTGAAGGAGGGGGAGACGCTCGCGGACGTTCTGCGCGCGGCAGGCGGGTTCACCGAGCAGGCGGCGCGGCGGCGCGTGCAGATCGAGCGCATTCTTCCTCCGGCGCAGCGCGCGGAACCGGGGCGCGATCGCGTGGTCATCGACGTGGCATCGGAGGCGCTGGCGACGGGGTACGGTCCGGCGCTGCCGGTCGAGGGTGGCGACGTGATCCACGTGTTCGCGGTGACCGAACGAGTCCGGAACCGGATCGCCGTCCGCGGCAACGTCTGGACGCCCGGTCCACAGGGCCTCACGGACGGCATGACGTTAGGCGCCGCGATCCGCACAGCTGGTGGGGTGAAGCCGGACACGTATCTCGGCCAGGTACTGATCACGAGGCTGCTTCCGGACTCGACGCGCATCCAGCTTCGCGCGTCGCTGCGCGACACGAGCGGCGTGCCGACCACGGACATCCCGCTGCGCGAGGACGACGAGATCACTATTTACTCGGTGACGGAGTTCCGCCCTCAGCGGTACGTGGCGATCGCCGGCGCGGTGCGGAAGGGTGGTCGGTTCCCCTATCGTGAGGGGATGACGCTGCGCGACCTGGTGCTGCTCGCCGGAGGGCTCGAGGAGAGTGCCTACCTGCGCGAGGCGGAAATCGCGCGGCTGCCCGAGAACCGAGCGGGCGGGCTCACCGCGCAGACAATTCGCGTCCCCATGGATTCGACGTATCTGTTCGAGCGAGCGTCGAGCCACGACGGCGATCTAGGCCCGCCGGGCCTTCCCGCAGCTGCGAATGGTGCGCCCGAGGCCCCTCTCGAGCCGTACGACAACGTGCTGATCATGCGGCAGCCGGACTGGGAGCTACAGCGGACGGTCACGGTCGTTGGCGAAGTGAAGTATCCGGGCACGTACGCGCTGGTGTCGAAGGGGGAGCGGTTGCGCGACGTGCTACACCGCGCGGGTGGCCTGACGACGGAGGGCTTCGCGGGGGGGATTGTCTTCTACCGCAAGCGCAGCGGGACTGGGCGAATCGGTGTCGATCTTCCGAAGGTGCTCCGGACGAGCGGACGGAAGCGCGACCGCGACGATCTCGTGCTCCAGGATGGCGACTCGATCTACATCCCGCGCTACAGCGGGGTCGTGAACGTCCAAGGGGCAGTCAACTCGCCCGT
>DATAIN010000243.1:0-7187 GCA_036262635.1 Gemmatimonadaceae bacterium
CGTACGTCGACGGCGAACCGATCGCGTTGCTCGCCTTCGCGACGGTCAGCGTCGACCCCGGACCGTAGGCGACCGCGGTCGTGTCGCGGCCAGGATAGGACGCGCAGTCCCAGCCCGTCGGATTCACGTTCGTGCCGTAGACCTGCGAGCTTCCCTTGATCGTGCCACCGCCGGCGAGGGTCAGCGCGCCGCCGACCTTCACCGCGGGGTACGCGAGGCGGAGCACCATGCTCGTGCGACGGCGCGTCTCGAGCGACGAGTTCGGGTTCGACACCCCCTCCGAGACCATCCAGTAGGTGTAGTCGTTGATGCGCGTCGCGCGCACCGTCGAGGTCGCGCCGTCACCCGTCGCATAGGTGAAGGTCGTGTCCTTCCCGACCGCGAACTTCAAGTTCCAGGACTGGTCCCAGACGGACATCGTCTTGTTCAGCCCGAACTCCGCCGCCGTGAACGCGCGCTGCGCGACGAGCGAGTTGCGCCCGATCCGGAAGTCCTGCGTCGAGGCGAAGAAGGCGCCGGCGATCAGCGCGCCGATCACGACGATGGCGAACATCGCCATCGCGAGCGCCATTCCCTCGCGCTTCTCACTGTTCAGCATAGGCATCGTGGTTCTCCCGCGTATGTGCGATCGCGTCCGCTACTGCCGGTTGCGGATGGCGATGGTGACCTTCTGATAGTCGCGATACACCGTGTTGGTCTTGCCACCGCCGAGCGCGACGGGGCTCTGCGTCTGCCCGCGCACGAACATCTCGACGCGCGCGACCATTGCCGGGGTCGCGGTCACCGCGCCCGTCGAGTCGCGGTAGACGAAGGTGAGGCCGCTGGTGAGGGTGTCCCCGGCGGCGTACGGGCGGTATGGCCCCGCGACCGGCTGGATGTTCGAGCACGCCGACCCGTCGCCGCGGCACTCGCGATAGCCCATCCACGAGAGCCCGTCGGTCGCCGACCGGTAGAGCGAGTACTTCACCTGGCGCGCGAAGCGCATCGGCGAACCGTCGACGATGGTCGCGCTCAGTGGAGTGGCGGTCTCGTAGATGTAGCGGTACGCCGCCACGTCCTTGACCGCGTCCGTGAACGACGCGCATCCGACCAGGGTCGAATCGATCCGCGAGATGGTGTACGACATCCAGTCGTCGTCCTGGTTGCCGGGATTCTTGTCGTCGAAGACGAGGATGACGTCGTTCACCTTCGGCCGCGTCAGGAACGTCGTGAAGTAGCTGCCGCTCGCGAGACCGATGGGCGGGATCGTGATCGAGCTCCCCGCGCCCGAGTTGCCGTGCGAGCACATGATCGAGCTGCCGATGTTCCCGCGGACATACAGCGAGGAGTCGGTCATCTCGAGGATGTCGTTCCCCACCGACGACACGCCGCGCATGTCGACCGGCACGACCGCCGCCGCCTGGCGGATCTGCTGGCGGGTGTCGATGACCTCGGTCGCGCTGCGGTAGAACTGCTGCTGGCGCATGACGACGCCCATGATCCCCCCGGCGACGATGCCGAGGAGCACCAGCGCCACCATGATTTCGGCGAGGGAGAAGCCGCGCCGGTCGCGCATCAGATCGGGTCGCATGGATACTCCGTGATGTAGGCCTGCTTCTTCATCTGGCCGCGCACCTTGTAGGTGATGGTGTCGTAGACGACGAGCGCGTGGCTCCCCGCCGTGCCGACGATCACCCAGCGTTCGGTCACGTTTCGCGTCGTCGCGCTGCCGCTCGAGTCCTTCATCGCGACGCAGTTGCCGGTGCGGATGCGCTCCATCCGCGAGTAGGCGACGTTCGCCGCCACCGACTGGTGGACCGCGCCGGTCATCTGGCGGACGACGACGCCCGCCGTGGCGGCGAGGCCGAGCACGCCGATGGAGAGGATGACGATGGCGACCATCACCTCGACGAGGGTGAACCCCTCGCGCGGCCGCCGCTGCTCGGTGACGTTAGGCAGTTCGCTCATGTGGCACACCCATGGCGGTTGATCAGCCCGATCGGCGAGATGCAGATCGAGTCGGCGAGCGTGTTCCGACGGAAGATCACCTTCTGCCCGGCGGCGCCGGAGGTCATCCCGCGGCCGTCGAAGGTGACGATCAGCGCCGGCGACGTCACCGTGACGCCGAAGTTGCGCTTCAAGTTGACGATGGCGCCCTTCTGCACCTGCGTCGTTCCATTGCTCGCCGTGACCCGAATCGAGTCGCCGTCGACGTAGAAGACCGACTGGCGCCCGGTCGCGATCGCGGCGGCGCGGGCCGCGGCGAGTCGCGCCGAGATACCGTCCTTCGCCGACCGCATCATGTTGCGGTCGTTCATGTTTCCCATCTTCGGGAGGGCGAGCAGCATCACCACGCCCATGATCACGATCACAGTGAGGATCTCGCCCAGCGAGAAGCCGCGGCGGTCGTTTCGCATCGCTACCTCGGAGGATTTCCGGCGGCTACCAATGCGCGATCGGGGCCAGCGGGCATATCGTTGCAGTACAAGCATTTGAGTCGAGGAGGTACGGGAAGGGGCCCGCAAAGAGTTGCGGGTTCGCAACTAACTTTCGCACGAGGTGGCTCACTCGAGACCGTATTCGCGGATCTTGTAGAGCAGCGCGCGGTGCGAGAGCTCGAGCAGCTGCGCGGCGCGCGTGCGGTTGCCTCCGGTGCGCTGCAGCGCCTGCGCGATGAGCCGCCGCTCGAGGGCCTCGGTGCGGCGCTTCACGGAGAGATCGGCGTCCGCGGCGTCGTCCGCGCCGCGGGGCGCCGGCGGTGCAACCGCGCCCGGCTCGCCGCGCACCGCCGCCGGAAAGTGCGCCACGTCGATGGTGCCATTGTCGGCGATCACCATCGCGCGCTCCACCGCGTTCTCGAGCTCGCGCACGTTCCCCGGCCAGGGGTAATCGGCGAGAGCGCGCAACGCCGCCGCGCTCAGCTTCGGCACCGGGATCTTCAGCCGCTGCGCATGGCGCACGGCGAAGTGGCGCGCCAGCTCGGCGATGTCGTCGCGGCGCTCGCGGAGCGGCGGCAGGTGGAGGCGCACGACGTTCACACGGTAGTACAGATCGGCGCGGAAGCGCCCCGCGGCGACCTCCGCCTCGAGATCGCGCGAGGTCGCGGCGACGAGGCGCACGTCCACCTTGCGCGACGCATTGTCGCCGACGCGGCGGATCTCCCCTTCCTGCAGCACGCGGAGAAGCTTGACCTGGAGGCCGAGCGGGAGCTCGCCGATCTCGTCGAGGAACAGCGTTCCGCCGTTCGCTTCCTCGAACAGTCCGACGCGCTCCTGCGCGGCGCCGGTGAAAGCGCCGCGCACGTGGCCGAACAGCTCACTCTCGAGCAGCGCCTCGGGGATCGCCGCGGAGTTGACCGCGACGAAGGGCGCGTTCGCACGCGGGCTCGCGGCGTGGACGAGCCGCGCCATGAGCTCCTTGCCCGTTCCGCTCTCGCCGGTGACGAGCACCGTCGACGGATGCTTGGCGACCTTGCGCGCGGTCGCGACGACCTCGCGCAACGCCTCGCTGTGCCCCACCACGCCGTCGGCGCCGCGCAGCGCGGTGAGCTCCTCGCTGAGTCGCTCCACCTCGTGCCGCAGCCGCTCGCGCTCGATCGCCTTGCGAACGACGAGCAGCAGCTGGTCGGCGCGGAAGGGCTTCGAGATGTAATCGTAGGCGCCGCGCCGGATCGCTTCGATCGCCGCGTCGTCGTCGCCGTATGCGCTCATCATGATGACGAGCCCGCGACCGGCCGCCGCCTTGTACCGGTCGAGGAACGTCAGCCCGTCGACCTTCGGCATGCGAACATCGCAGATGATGATCGATGCGTCGGCCGCGGCGAGCGTGGTCAGGGCGGCCTCGCCGTCGGCGGCGGCCTCGATCTCGTGCCCCTCATCGCGGAGGATGAGCGAGATGGTGTGGCGAAGCCCGCCCTCGTCGTCGACCACCAGGATGCGCATCGCCGCCTAACGTGCCGTCGTGGACGTGGCGCGTGCCGCGGTGGGAAGAGCGCCTTCGGCCCGCGCGGGAGCGTACGTCGGCATCGGGAAGAGGGCGTGGAACGCGGCGCCACCCTCACGCGCCCGCTGCACCCAGATGGTCCCGCCGAGGTGCTCGACGACGCGCGCGACGATCGCGAGGCCGAGCCCCGTGCCCTTCCCCGGTTCCTTGGTCGTGAAGAACGGATCGAAGATCCGCTCCTCGTCTTCCTCGGGGATCCCGGGGCCGCTGTCGGCGATGACGATCTTGAGCAGCTCCTCGGGCGCCTTGCTCGTCTCGAGCCAGTGCACGATCCGCGGCGACGCGGGTCGCGCGACGACTTTCGTCGGCGGATCGGTCGCCCGCCGCGCGATGCTCTCCTCGAGCGCGCTGCGGCGCATGCGGCGCGTCGCGACGGCGATGTTCCCGCGCCCGCCCATCGCATCGGTCGCGTTGAGGAGCAGGTTCACGAGCATCTGCTCCATCTCGTGGCGCTCGCCGTTGATGACCGGCGTCTCCGCCTCGAGCGACATCGTGAGCTCGACCTGTCGGAGCACGCCCTGGTCGCGAAGGAGCTGCGTCGACGCGCGGACCGCGTCGTTCACGTCGATGCGTCCGGGGGTGTGCCGGCGCGGGCGAGCATAATCGAGCAGCCCGCGCACGATCCGGTCGATGCGGGCCGCCTCGCGCTCGAGCCCCTCCAGCGCCTCCAGCGCCTCGCGGTCACCGCGCAACCGGCTCTGCAACACGTGGGCGTATCCGCTGATCGCGCCGAGCGGGTTTCCGATCTCGTGCGCGACACCAGCGGCGAGCCGGCCGATGCCCGCCAGCTTCTCCGCGCGCACGCGCTGCACCTGCTCGGCGAGCAGGTGATTGGTCATCCGGTTGATGCTCGTCGCGAGCGTCATCAGCTCGCGCGTCTGGGCGTCGGGGACGCGCCGCGAGAGGTCGCCTCCCGCGATCGCGGATGTCGCGTCGACCGCCAACGCGAGCGGGACGGAGACCGTGCGACGAATGAGATAGGCGCCGAGCGCGAGGAACACGGCGACGTCGCCGCCGATCAGCAGCGCGAGCCAGAGTGTCCCCGTCGAGCTCTCGTCCACTCCCCAGTAGAGGAACGCGCCGATCGCCACCGCGATCAGCAGCGAGCCCGTGGCGATGAGCCCGAGCCCGAGCAGCAACTCGGTGCGAAGCGAGGGCAGTCGGGAGGCCGGTCCCGAAGCGGTGGTGGAATGCATGTCCACTCAGGGGACGAGCACGGCACGCCACCGTTACAGGAAAAGCAGAGCGGGCCAGGCGAACATCGCCTGGCCCGCCACTGCATACCGCGTGTTGCTTACTTGCAGGCCGGCTCGCCGTCGCCCGCCGTCGACACCAGCGTGTTGCTCGTGTTGACCGCGATCTGGCAGCTCTTGCCCGTCACCTGCGTGTGCGTGACTTCGGCCGTCCAGTAGCCCGCGCCAACCGCGATGGTCGGCGTCCAGACACCGGTCGACGGCTTGAAGTTCAGCTGCGCCATCGTCGCCGTGTACTTCACGGAATCCGCGAAGAACGCTTCCTCGGCGGTCACGAGGTTACGAAGGTCCGACTTCATGGCGGCGATGTACGCCTTCTCCTTGGTGTTCGCGAACTTCGGAATCGCGATCGCCGCGAGAATGCCGATGATGACGACCACGATCAGAAGCTCGATCAGCGTGAAGCCCTTGCGCACATTGCGATGCATACGTGTCTCCAGAAAAAGGGGGGCAGCGACTACGACCCGCAATACCGACTTCTGCGGCCGTATAAGGCAACGGCTATACCGGACCCCGTCATGCGCCGTAACCTCATGATCTCACGTGACATGAAAACGCGGTGCGACGTGCATCACGTGGCAAACGCGGCAGCAAACTGCGACGACTCGTGCAGAATGCTCCGCCCGCAGCAATCGACGCGGGTGATACGGCCCGCGTGCCGGATGGACGGCCGAGGCGGTCGTGCGTCACAACGCGACCGATGCTCTCGACAAAGCGATGCGGGCCGGGACTCTCGTCCCGGCCCGCATCCATTGCAACCGCGCTGCGATTACTTGCAGGCCGGCTCGCCGTCGCCCGCCGTCGACACCAGGGTGTTCGAGGTGTTGACCGCGATCTGGCAGCTCTTACCGGTGACCTGCGTGTGCGTCACCTCAGCCGTCCAGTAACCAGCGCCGACCGCGATGGTCGGGGTCCACACGCCCGTCGAGGGCTTGAAGTTCAGCTGCGCCATGGTGGCGGTGTACTTCACCGAGTCGGCGAAGAACGCTTCCTCGGCCGTCACCAGGTTACGAAGGTCCGACTTCATCGCGGCGATGTACGCCTTCTCCTTCGTGTTGGCGAACTTCGGAATCGCGATCGCGGCGAGAATGCCGATGATGACGACCACGATCAGAAGCTCGATCAGCGTGAAGCCCTTACGTGCATTGCGAAGCATTGGTCTCTCCGAGAGAAAGGGGGAGCAACTGCGTCCTGCTACTTCGACTTCTCGCCCCCCTCAAAGGCAATGCGTGTACCCGATCCCGGAACATGGCGTAACTGCATGATTCAGCACGAGATGGCAATGTCGTGCGACGTGCGTCACGTGGCAAACACGGCAGCAATCTGCAAACAGCTGTGGCACTTTGCCCGTCGATCCGCGACAAGACGATGCGGGCCGGAACGTGAGTCCCGGCCCGCATCTGCATGCCCCGTAGTGCTTACTTGCAGGCCGGCTCGCCGTCGCCCGCCGTCGACACCAGCGTGTTGCTCGTGTTGACCGCGATCTGGCAGCTCTTGCCCGTCACCTGCGTGTGCGTGACGGTCGCGGTCCAGTAGCCCGCGCCCACGGCAACGGTCGGGGTCCACACGCCCGTCGACGGCTTGAAGTTCAGCTGCGTCATCGTCGCCGTGTACTTGACGGAGTCCGCGAAGAACGCTTCCTCAGCCGTCACGAGGTTGCGAAGGTCCGACTTCATGGCGGCGATATACGCCTTCTCCTTGGTGTTCGCGAACTTCGGAATCGCGATCGCCGCGAGAATGCCGATGATGACGACCACGATCAGAAGCTCGATCAGCGTGAAACCCTTGCGCATGTTGCGAAGCATGTGACTCTCCGAAATAGGAATTGGGGGATGCCCACTGACACTCGCTTGCGGAACAGCCTGCCAGCATCGGCGGCATTTCCGGCCCTGTAGAAGGCAACGGCCGTACCGCCCGGACCGCCTTTCATAACTCGTTTTACACAAACGCCTT
>DATAIN010000244.1:0-2124 GCA_036262635.1 Gemmatimonadaceae bacterium
TCCGCGGCCGAGCGCCGAGTGGACCATGGTGCGGTCACCAGACGCGATGCCGACGTGGGTGATCTTCCGGTCCTCGCGGTCCGAGAAGAAGAGCAGGTCACCCGCGGCGAGCGAAAGCGGGTCGCGCCCCGCGTCCTCGCCCGTCGTCGCCTGCTGCCAGGCGTCGCGCGGGAGCTGAATGCCGTGAAGGTAGAACGCGGTCTGGACGAGACCGGAGCAATCCACTCCCCACGGCGTGTTGCCGCCCCATTGATACGGAGCGCCCTCGAAGATGCGCAGCGCGGTGCGCGCCGCGGCGGCTGCGCTCACCGGGAAGTCACGGCGCAGTGCGTCGTGCGCGAGCGCGGTGCCACTCTCGAGGATGTCGTCCGCGAGGAGGAGCGCGCCCGGCGGCAGATGACGGCGCCGCCCGCCCGCGCTGCGCACCGTGCAGCCGAGCGACGTCAGCACCGACTCGGCGCGCCGCTCCTCGCTCGTGGGGGCGAGGTAGCCCGCGTGCACCCATCCCGCGTAGTCGTCGGCGCCGCGGACGTTGTGCCACTCGTCGCGGCTCTCCAGCACCGAGAGGACGTGGCCGCCGAGCGCCTGCGAGATCTGCGGGCTCGACACCCGCGGCTCGGCGTGCATCGGCGCGTACGGGGCGACGACGACGACGCGCCCCTTCATCAGCGGCCGTCCGTCGGCGCGTTGCCGGCGAGACCGGGGATCCCGTCACGTCCCCGCGCGCGGAGCACTGCATGCTCGATCGCGGTCTCCAGCGCGGCGGTGGCAACGACTCCCGCCGCGACCGGGTCGCCCGCGGGTCCATCGAGCGGCGCGAGCGCGAAGACGATGTCTCCGTCGAACGCGGTGCCCACCGGCGTGATGCGGCGATGGAGCGCGCTCGTCGCCGACGCGGCGACCGTCGCGAGATCGACGCGCGAGAACGCCGCGTTCACGGCGACGACCGCGAGCGTGGTGTTCGTCGGCGCGACGGGGCTCTGCGCGTCGGCGAACTCCGCCGGCTGCCCCTTCGCGAGGAGCGCCGCCGAATCGGCGAAGCCGTCGTCGTCCCGCGCGCCCGCGAGGATCCTGCCGTGCTCGTCGCGCACGTCGCCTAACGCGTTGACGACGACCACCGCCCCCGCGACCACCGACCCGCAGCGCGCGACGGCGCAACCGAAGCCGCCCTTCATCGCGCGCTCGACGCCGGCGGCCTTGCCCACCGTGGCTCCCGTCCCCGCGCCGACGCTCCCTTCCTCGATCTCCGCCGAGCGCGCGGTGTCGGCGGCGAAGTACGCCATCTCCGGCGTCGGGCGCGCGTCGAAGCGGCCGAGCGGGGCGAGGTCGAAGATCACCGCGGCGGGGACGATCGGCACGACGCCGGCGCCAACCTCGAACCCGCGCCCGCGCTCCTCCATCCAGCGCATCACGCCGGCCGCGGCATCGAGCCCGTACGCCGAGCCGCCGGTGAGGAGGATCGCGGCGACGCGATCCACGAGATGATGCGTGGTGAGGGGGAGCAGCTCGCGCGTGCCGGTGGCGCGGCCGACCACCGCCGCCGCGCCGCGCATCGCGCCCTCGACGGGGCGCACCACGGTGCACCCGGTCGCGCCATCCTCGTCCGTCGCGTGACCGACGGCGATCCCGAGCGCGGTGAAGTCCGCGACCGGGTCGATCTCGATCCCGCGAGAGTCCGCGTCGCTCACTCTACTTCCGCCCCACGCTGCCCGACTGCTCGTCGCGCAGCTCCTGGCAGACCTTGCACAGCGTCACCCCGCGGAAGTTGCAGATCGTGCAGATGAAGGTCCCGCAGTCGACGCACGGATATCCTTCCGATGCGCGCTCCTCCTTCCCGCAGGAGCGGCAGATCATCATGTCGCGTTCGTGAAGTTCTGGCATCGTGGTTCGGGCAGGGCGTGGTGGCTGGAAGCTGGAGGCTCGAGGCAGTGGGCGACCGCGGACCGCAAACGCGTTTGCAGTGGCGCATTCGCCAACAGCTTCCAGCCTCCCGCCTCTGACCCTACGTGAGATTATAGTCCCTGATCTTCTTGATCAGCGTCGCTCGCGAGATGCCGAGCTCGCGCGCGGCTCGCGTGCGGTTGCCGCCGTGGGCGCGGAGGGTGCGCTCCATGTGCACGCGCT
>DATAIN010000245.1:0-7957 GCA_036262635.1 Gemmatimonadaceae bacterium
GCAGAACGGCGCGTACGTGCCGGCGCAGGTGCGCAGCACGCTCGGCTTCGCGTACGACTACTTCTCGATGACGCCTGCCCAGCGCGCCACCGTTTCACGGGCCAAGCTGATCGCCGCGGCAGCGCTGCTCGACGCCTACAACAACGGACGGCTCGGCGTTCCACACTGCGGCTGATCGTTCGCCGCTCTCTGGGATGACCGACCGGTGGTGGGGCGAATGCTCCGCCACCGGCCCATCGGTTTCGGAGGTACCGTGACCATGAAGACGTGTTGGAGGAGGAGCACGCTCGGCGCGCTGCTCGGCGTCGCCGTCGCCGCGTGCGGTGAGTCGCGCATCGCTGCCCCGGATGCGCCCACCGGCGCGCCCGCGCTCGACCGCGCCGCCGGGACGACCGCGCAGACGACGTCGTCGAGCGTTCGCTGGAACGCGCTCGCGCGCGACCTCGTCACGCAACGGCGCATCGATCCGCCGATGGCGGCGCGCACCTACGCGCTGCTCAGCGTCGCGCAGCACGATGCCGTGCTGGCGGCGGACGATGTCGCGCCCGGGTCGCCGCAGGCGCGCCATCGCGTCGCGGCTCGTGCCGCGGTGGTGGGCGCGTCGGCCGGTGTGCTCGCCGCTGCGTTCCCGCTCGATGCGACGCTCATCGACGCCACCGCGAGGGGCGAGCTCGCGCAGCTCGCGGGCGCGGAGCATGGCGACGACGAAGCGGCGGCAGCGTATGCCGCCGGCGCGCGCGCCGCGCAGCGCGTGCTCGATCGCGCGGCGAGCGACGGCGCGGCGAACGCCTGGACCGGCACCATCCCGGTGGGGGACGGCCTCTGGTTCAGCGCGGCGAGCGGAACGCCGCTCCGCCCGGCGTGGGGCGCGGTTCGCACCTGGCTGATCTCGTCGGGGAGCGCCCTCCGCCCCGCACCACCACCGGCGTGGGGCTCGGCCGAGTTCCGGGGCGCGCTCGCGGAGGTGCGCCGCATCTCCGGCGCGCGCACGGCGGAGCAGACGCGCATCGCGCTGTTCTGGGCGGACGGCGCGGGGACGGCGACGCCCCCCGGGCACTGGAACGCGATCGCCGCCGACCTGATCGAGCGCCACCACTTCGACGAGGAGAAGGCGACGCGGACGCTGGCGCTGCTCAACATGGCGCTCATGGACGCGGGCGTCGCCTGCTGGGACGCGAAGTATCACTACTGGCTGATCCGCCCCTCGCAGGCCGACCCGGGGATCGTCACCGCGGTCCCGCTGCCCAACTTCCCGTCGTACGTCTCGGGGCACGCGACGTTCTCCGGCGCGGCCGCGGAGCTCCTCGGCGCGGCGTTCCCGAGCGAGCGGCGCTCCCTCGACGCGATGGCCGACGAGGCGGCGATGTCACGCCTCTACGGCGGGATCCACTACCGCTTCGACAACGACCAGGGCCTCGCGTTAGGCAGGAAGATCGGAAGGCTCGCGGCGGGGAGGCTGCGGTAGGCTCCGCGCAGGAGGCTGGAGGCAGTCGGCCTCCAGCCCCTACCACTGCCGCTCCACCGCCTCCAGCTCCTCGCGCAGCTTCACGTAGCTCTCGTAGCGCTCCCGGTCGATGGTGCCCGCGTCCACCGCGGCCCGCACCGCGCAGTCGGGCTCTGCGCGATGGGTACAGTCGGCGAAGCGACAGTCCTCGCGCGCCGCGCGCAGCTCGGGGTAGCACCGATCGAGCTCCTCCGGCTCGATCCCCCACATCCCCACCTCGCGCAGTCCGGGCGTGTCGACCACGTAGCCGCCGCCGGGGAGCGGGTGCAGGTAGGCGCCCACCGTCGTGTGGCGTCCCTTGTTCACGCTCTCGCTGATCTCCCCGACGCGGAGCGAGAGCCCGGGATAGAGCGCGTTGAGCAGCGACGATTTCCCCACGCCAGAGGGTCCGCTGAACACCGAGGTGCGATCGCGGAGCATCTCGCGCAGCTCGTCGAGGCCGCGCGACGCCTTGGTGCTCGTGTAGTGGATCGGATATCCGGCTCGCGCGTAGGCCGCGAACTTCGCCCGCGCCGCCTCCTCGCTCGCCAGGTCCACCTTGTTGATCACGATGCGCGCGACGAGCCCGTTCGCCTCGGCGATGGTCAGGAAGCGATCGAGCATGCGGACGTGCGGCTCGGGCTTCACCATCGCGAACACGACGACGACCTGATCGACGTTCGCCGCGACCACGCGCTCGGCCTGGCGCATCCCGGGCGCGCGGCGCGAGAGCGACGAGGTGCGCTCGTGGATCTCGGCGATCGCCCACCCGTCGCCGCGCTCCGCCGGCTCGAGCGTGACGCGATCTCCGACGGCCAGCTTCGGCGCGTTGTCCTGCTTGAGCCGGCCGCGCAGGCTCGCCTCGCGCTCGACGCCGGCGGTCGTGCGTACGCGCCAGACACCGCCGGTCCCGCGAAGCACCACTCCTTCCTCGCGCGCCGTTTCCGTCACGAGACGTCCGGATCGTCGTCGCGCATCGCGTCCCACCAGCGCCGGCTTGGCATCTCCCCGGCGGCCGCGGCGACACAGGCGTCGAGCAATCCCTTCACCGCGCCGAGCGGGAGACGCGCGACGTCCTCGATCACCTCCGCCTCGCTGCGTCCCCGCGAGAGGAAGTCGGTCTCGAGATGTCCCGAGGGTCCCTGCTCGCCGGTGCGATGCCAGCGGACGAAGAGGAGATAGCCGCCCCATGGCAGCTCGGCGTCGCCGGTGCGGTCGGCGACGATCTCGACGCTGTAGGAGAGACCGTCCGGTCCCTCGAATGCCGCCGGCCGGTCGTGCACCGCGCGATAGCCGCCGATGGTGTTCGCGTCTCCCTTGTCGGGGTCGGGCGGGACGAAGCGGGGATGCGGCATGCGCGGCTGAAGCGGTCCTGCCTAACGGCGGCGGCCGACGGTCTCCCGCATGATGTTGCCGGCGATGAAGGCGACGTTCGCCGGACGCTCGGCGAGGCGGCGCATGAGGTACGGGTACCACTGCGTGCCGAAGGGGACGTAGACCCGCATCCGGTACCCCTCGGCGACGAGCTGCTCCTGGAGGTCGCGGCGGACGCCGTAGAGCATCTGGAACTCGTAGCGATCGGGCGGGATCTTCTGCTCGGCGACGAACTTCCTGGCCTCGCGGATGATGCGCTCGTCATGGGTCGCGAGCCCCGGATAGTTGCCGTGCATCACGAGCTCCTGCATGCAGCGCACGTAGCTCGCGTCGACGTCCGCCTTGTCCGGATAGGCGACGCTCGCCGGCTCCTTGTACGCGCCCTTGCAGAGCCGGACGCGGCACTTGAGCTGGATCGCCCGCTCGACGTCGGCGGCGGTGCGATAGAGATAGCTCTGCAGCACGATGCCGACGTTCTCGGGGTACGCGGGATAGAGCCGCTGCTCGAACAGGCGGAGGGTGCGCTCCGTGTACGCGCTGCTCTCCATGTCGAGCCGCACGAAGTTGTGATGCTGGCGCGCCCGGTCGAGCACCTCGTGCATCACCGCGATGCAGAGCTCCTCCGAGATGTCGAGTCCCATCGCCGTGAGCTTCACCGACACGTTCGCGTCGAGGTTGCGCTCGCGGATCAGGTCGAGCAGCCGGATGTACTCGCGCCCCGCCTGCCGGGCCTCCGCCTCGTTCGTCACGCTCTCGCCGAGCAGATCGAGCGACGCCGTGATCCCGCGATCGTTCAGCTCGCGCACCGCGTCGAGCGCCTCTTCCGGCGTCTCGCCCGCGACGAAGCGCCGCGCGAACTTCTTCGCGAGCCCGTTGTTGCGGACGAACCTGAAGATCGTGGGCTGGTTCGAGAGGTACAGCAGGGCGTTACGAAGCATGAATCCTCGGAGAATGCGACCGTCGGGCGAGGACGCCGCCGGACGGGAGAGGGGCGGAATATACCCGGGCGCGGCGCACGTCGTCAGCCGCTATGGCGCCGCGCGGCGTGGCGCGGCGGGCATGGCGTCGAGCCGCAGCACGGGAAATTCCGCGCCGCGCGCCAGCGCATCGTCGAGGGTGTTCCAGGTCACGAGCCCGTCGTCGCTCTCCGGCTCGAGCAGATACACGGCGAGCGCGCCGAGCGCCTGCGCCGTCGGGACGACGACCGTCCCCGCGGCGAGCGACCGTGTGCGTGCGTCGAGCCATCGGCCCGTGACCGTCGTCTCGTAGTGCCCCTGGAAGGCGCGGCGCGCCCGCGCGATCGAATCGATCGTGAACGCCGCCGCGGAAGCGTACGTCGCGACCGTCGTCCGCTCGACCACCAATCCGTGCAGGCGGAGCAGCCGGATGAGATCCTCGCTCGCGCCGGGAATCGCGTAAGCGACGGGCACCGCAACCGAGCGCTGCGGCTCGAAGCGGTCGAGGATCGTGAGGTCGAGCGAACGGTAACGGCCGGTACGCCGCAGGCCGCGCGGTACCCCCGGCTCCGTGAGCTGCGTGCTGTCGGACGTGCGCTCGAGCTCCTCGGCGGGGACCGTCGCGCGGAACGGCGTCGTCGTCAGGCGGGCGCGAATCGCGAGCGGCGTTCCCGCGGCAGGGCCCGCCGCGTCCGCGCGCGCGAGCCTGCCGAACGAGGCGCGACGCTCGGCGACGAGCGAGAGGATCTCGCGCACGAACGCGTAGGTGGCTTTCACCCGCCGCTCGAACGGATCGTGCGAGAACGCCTCGCTCAGGATCGCCGCGCGCCCGCGCAGTCCGACGTAGTTCGTCCCGTAGCGAGGGCGGTGATCGTACGTCTCCCAGGCGCGGATGGTCGTGTCGCCCGCGGCGCGCCCGGCGACCGGACCGCCGAACATCCGCTCGTCACGATCGAAGTTGCCGTAGTCGAAGGTCTCGAAGCCGTCGCGCGTGCGCATCCGCTCGCGCAGCACGGGGAGCAGCGAGTCGCGCACGAAGGGCGCGGCCTCACCCACCGGCGCCAGCGGCGGGGCGTAGGTGAGCGCGTAGCCGTGGAAGCTGCCGTCGGTGGTATGCAGGTCGACGAAGAGATCGGGATCCCACGCGGCGAACGCCGCGAGCGAGGCGCGCGTCTCGGGCGCTTCGGCCTTGACGTAGTCGCGGTTCAGATCGAGTCCCTGTCCGTTCGCGCGCTGGCCGACGAGCTCCGGACCGTTCTGCTCGTTGCGGTTCTGCGCCTGCGACGCGAAGCGCTCGTTGCCGTCGGTGTTGTAGATCGGCACCGCGACGAGCACGATCGAGTCGAGGACGTTCGGCGCCCGCTGCTCGACGAGATCGCGCACCAGCGCGAGCAGCGCCTCCTTTCCCTCGACCTCGCCGGCGTGGATGTTCCCCTGCACGTAGACCACCGGCCGGCCGAGCCGCCGGGCTTCGGCCGGGGTGTGCACGAGCGGGCGCGACGCGATGACGTACGGGATCTCGCGTCCCTCCGTGCTGCGCCCGATGCTGCCTAACGCCACGGGCGCACCGGATGCCTGCAGGGTGTCGAGGAAGGCGACGACGTCGGCGTAGGTCGACGTCTCCCGATAGAGCGTGCGCTCGGCGCGCGTCGCGACGACGCTCGACCCGGACTCCAGCGCCTGGCCGATCGCGCTTCCGATCGCCGAGCCGACGCGCTTGAGTCCCGCGCAGCCGGCGAGGGCCCCGGCGAGGGCCCCGGCGAGGACCACGCGGCCGCGCATCAGAGGTTCTCGCGAATGAAGCGGGTGAACGCGTCGTAGAGGTGGGCCTGGGTATTCCCGCCGGAGATCGAGTGCGTGCGGTTGGGATAGAGCAGCATCTGGAAGGGCTTCTGCGCCGCCTCGAGCCTGTTCGCGAGCTGGATGCTGTTCTGCGGATGCACGTTGTCGTCACCGGTGCCGAAGACGAGCATGAACCGCGCGGTGAGTCCCGCGACGTGGCTCTGCGGCGCCGACTCGTCGTAGCCGCCCTTGTTCTCCTGCGGAATCCACATCATCCGCTCGGTGTAGATCGAGTCGTACAGCCGCCAGTCGGTCACCGGCGCCACCGCCAGCGCGGCGCGGAAGACGTCGCCTCCGAGCATCGTCGTGAGCGAGGTGAGATAGCCGCCGTAGCTCCACCCCCACATGCCGATGCGGCCTCCGTCCACCCACTGCTGACGGGCGAGCCACCTGGCGGCGTCGATCTGGTCGCGCGCTTCGTAGCGGCCGAGGTGCAGCTGCGTGATCTTCCGGAAGTCGCGCCCGCGCCACGCCGCGCCGCGGTTGTCGACACTGACCACGACGTAGCCGCGCTGCGCGAGCAGCATGTGCCAGAGCATCCGGCTGCCGCCGAACTGGTCGTTCACCGTCGGCGCGGCGGGGCCGCCGTAGACGTACATCAGGACGGGATGCTTCGCGCTGCTGTCGAAGCTCGCCGCGACCGTTCGCATCGCGTCGAGCTTCGTCCCGTCCGGCATCGGGATCTGGAAGAACTCGGTCCGCACTCCGCTCGCGGCGAGTCTGGCGTTGAGCTGCGCGTTGTCGACCAGCACGCGGCGCCTGGTGTACGCGGGAAGCTCGTAGAGCGTGACGACGGGTGCGCTGTTCGCCGTCGAATGGAAGTCGACGGCCCATCGCGCGCCAGGTGCGACATTGAGCGCGTGCGCGCCGGGCTCGGTGGTCACGCGCCGCACCGCCGCGCGCTTCAGCGACGCCGCGTACACCTGACGCTGCGTCGGGTTCGGCGCCGCGGCGACGAAGTACACCTCGCCGCGCGGCTCGTCGACGCGGAGGATCTCGAGGACGTCCATCCCGTTCTGCGTCAGCTGCCTCACGGCGCGGCCGGAGCGGTCATGCAGCCAGATCTGCCGCCACCCGCTGCGGTCGGAGAGCAGGAGGAACTGTCTTCCATTCGCGAGCCACGGCACGTCCTGCACATCGACGTACGCGGAATCGCGGTCGGTCATGATGGTCCGCGCCCCACCGGTCGCGGCGCTGGCCATCAGCAGGTCGACACGGTCCTGGCGGCGCGGCAGCCGGTGGACGACGAGGCTGTCGTTGCCGACCCAATCCATGCGCGCGACATAGATCCCCGTATCCGCGCCCGTCTGCAGCCAGGTGGTCCGCGCCGTCGCGACGTCCATCACTCCGACGCGCACGCGGCTGTTCGGCTCTCCCGCCTTCGGATAGCGGAGCACCGAGACGGTGGGATAGAGCGTGAGCTCGTCGACGAGCGGGAACGCGGGGACCGCGGACTGGTCGAAGCGCCAGTACGCGATGCGCTTCGAGTCGGGACTCCAGCGAAAGGCGTCGCGCAGCCCGAGCTCCTCCTCGTAGACCCAGTCGGTGGTGCCGTTGATGATGTCGGCGCTTCCGTCGGTGGTCATCCGCCGGGTGGTGCGCGCGACGAGATCGGTGACGTACAGATCGTTGTCGCTGACGAACGCGACCTTCTTTCCGTCCGGGGAGAACTTCGCGAACATCTGCAGCCCCCCGCGCAGCGGAGCGGCGATGAAGCTCGGCAGGTTCGACTTGCCGAGCGCGGGCTGCGCCGTGGTGTCGGCGCGCGATGCGGGCGTATCGCGATCGACCACCGTCGCAATCGGCGTCGTCTTCCCGGTCGTGAAGTCGAGGACGTGGAAGACGCCGCGCGTGTTGTCGCGCCAGACGCGAACCGAGTTGTGGAAGAGGAGCGCCTTGCTCTCGTCGTCGGAGAGCGAGATCTCCTCGATCTCGATCGGCTGCCCCTTCTCGTCCACGACCGACTTCGCGTCGGCGATCACCTGCTTCGCTCCTGTCAGGACATCCACCCGCACGATGTCCGTGCCCCCCCGCGCGTTGGCGGCAAGGTCGAGGTACGAGTGGCCGTCCTTCAGCCAGTGCACGTCCGGCAGGGGCGCCGAGCGGAACTCACCGCGGCGAAAGATCGCGTCGACGGTGAGGGACGTATCACTCACCGGCCGCTGCGCGGCGAGCGTCGCCGTCGAGAGGAGCGACGCGGCGAGGAGAGGACGAATCAGTCGCATGCGGATGGGGAGAGGCGAGTGAAGATGCTCTAACCTAGAGAGGAGGATCATCGAGAGGGAGATGCGGGTGCCGTCCG
>DATAIN010000246.1:0-2800 GCA_036262635.1 Gemmatimonadaceae bacterium
CTTCGCCCCGCCGAGGATCGGCGCCCCCGAGATCGCGAGGATCACGGGGAGGATGATCGTCATGAAGGGGTCGATGTGGCGGAGCGGATTGAAGGAGAGACGTCCGAGCATGAGGGCGGTGTCGTCGCCCTGCTTCAGCGCGGCGTAGCCGTGCGCGTACTCATGCGCGACGACCGAGAACAGCAGCACCGGAAGCGTCAGGATGAACGTCTGAAGGCGCAGGTCCAACGTCGGGGATGTGAAGGTCGGCGGGCGCGAGCGTGCAACCTGCCCGGAGCGAGCCGGGACGAGGACGCCGGCGCGCGCGATGGTCCAGCGCGAGAAGGGCGAAAGGTAGTAGTGGCGGGAAAGGGTGTAAAGCCATGGTGCAGCTTGACATCCCCCGGACGGGCGGGCATATTTCGCGCTTGTTCCGGGCACGCGTGGGTACGCGAGCCACTCGCGCACGTCGCGTGACCAACTGAATCAATCTGGAGATATCGTGCCGAACATTCGCTCCGCGAAGAAGGACATGCGGAAGTCGCGCGCCGCGGCGATCCGCAATCGCGCGCAGCGCTCCGCGCTTCGTACCGCGCTCAAGAAGTCGCTCGCCTCGTCGGCGAGCCCGGATGAGCGTCTCAGCGCCGTCAGCCTTCTCGATCGCGCCGCGCGCAAGGGGCTGATCCACGCGAACAAGGCGGCCCGTCACAAGGCACAGATAGCTCGTATCGCCAAGTAAGCTTGCGACACGGCGATGCGTGATGAGAGAAGGCCCGGGTCATCGACCCGGGCCTTTCTCATTTCCGCTCGTTTCACTCGGCCGAATTACATCGCGGCCAGCTCGCCGCCGCAGCGCTCGCAGTACCACTCGGTCGGCAGGTTCATCGTGCCGCAGTCGTGGCAGCGGAGGGTCTTCGCGGCCTCCTGCGGGACGTCGCGAAGGAACGCGGGGACGGGCTCGGGCGGCTTCTCGGGGACCACGTCGCGCTCGACCGATCCGATGACGTTCCCCTCGGATCCGCCGCCGAGCGACGCGGGGACCTCGCTCGCGTTCGGAGCGGGGGCAGCGCCGCTGCTGCGTGGGGCGGGTGCCGTCGGCACGGACGCGCCGTTGCCATCGGCGGCGGCGCTCCCCGCCGGCGTGGGGCTGCGCGGGATCGCCTTCGAGGCGCGAGGCGGCGGCTCCACGGGCTTCGACGTCCGGCCCGTGCCGCCGTTCGCACCGGCCGCGGCGCCCCCCGTCACCGACTTCAGGAACTCGAGCTCGTCGAAGGATGCCGGGCGTGGCGCATCCACCGTGCTCTCCCCGCTGCGCCGGCCCTCGGGCGCTCCGGCGCTCATCGCGAGGAGCTGCTGCAGCCGCGCGATCTCCGCGGTCACGCTCGTGCGCTCGCTCGCGATCTTTGCGATGCGCTCGTCGCTGGTCTTCTCGATCGCGCTCCATTCGGCGGCGGTGATCTCGCCGACGTGCGAGCGCAGCTCCGCCTCGTAGCGCTCGTCGCGGATCGCGGTCTCCTCGCTCTGCAGGCGGGCGAGCCGCTCGGTGAGCGCGGCCGACGTTGCCTGCACCTCGGTGGTGCGGCCGGCGAGCTTCTGGGTGACCTCGCGGAGCCGGGCCTCGTAGTCGCCGCGCACACGCTCGAAGACGTGTGGGGGCGTGATGGAGCGGCGGCTCTCGAGCTGCGAGATCCACTCCTCGAGCCGCTGGCGCTCCTTCATGAGCACCGCGACCGCGTCCATCGGATTAGCTGCCGAACCCGTCATCAGCCCTCTCGTCCGCCGCTCGCCGTCGAGCAGCCCGGATATGGTCCACCAGGTCCCGCCCGACGCCGTGCCGCCATCAGGTCGTTCACCTGCTCTCCACTGAGTGCGTTCACCCTTCCGAGCAGTCGCGCCGTGAGAACGATGCGCGCGGCATGCTCCAGACTTTCCATGCGCTGGTGCGCCAGGAGGAGCGACGGTCCGATGGTCGTCGCCCCATGGTTCGCCAGCAAGAATGCGTCGTGCGTCGCGAGATACGGCTCGAAGCTGTCGGCGAGCGCCTCGGTTCCCGGCGTCGCGTACTGAAGGAGCGGCACCTCGCCCACCTGATACACGACCTCCGGCAGCACGCAGTTCACGAATCCCTCCCCCGCTACCGCGAATCCCGTGGCAGTCGGAGGATGCGCATGCACCACCGCCATCACGTCGGGACGCCGCCGGTAGATCCGCAGGTGCATGAGCACCTCCGACGACGCGCGCCGTCCGCGGCTGGTGGTCGTGCCGTCCAGCCGCATCTCGACGAGGTCGTTTGGACCGACGTCCACCTTGGACATCCCTAATGGAGTGACGAGCAGCCGGTCACCGGGCAACCTGACCGAGACGTTTCCGTCCTGGCCGGCGATCAGCCCCCGCTCGTAGAGGCGGCGGCAGACCCCGACGATCTCGCGCCGGAGCGCGATGCTCACCGCTGGAGGCGGTGGATCACGTCCCCGCCCACGATCGTCGCATGGACCCGGCCGGTCAGGGTGTGCCCCGCGTACGGGGTGTTCCGTCCCTTCGATCGGAAGCCGGCCGGATCGACCGTCCAGCTCGTGGCCGGGTCGAACACCGTGACGTCGGCCTGCGCGCCGGCGCGAAGCGTCCCGCCGGGAAGATGAAAGAGCTTCGCCGGAGCACAGGCCATCCGGTCGATGAGCGTCGCGAGATCGATGATCCGCGAGGCGACGAGCCAGTGGATGTTCACCGCGAGCGCGGTCTCGAGCCCGACGATGCCGTTCGGCGCGTCGGCGAACTCGCGCTCCTTCTCGTCGTAGTGGTGCGGCGCGTGGTCCGTCGCGAT
>DATAIN010000247.1:0-2177 GCA_036262635.1 Gemmatimonadaceae bacterium
CAGCGCGTCCAGTCGATCGCGCTCGACCACGGTGAGCTGCGAGGAGCGCGAGAGGTCGGTGATCATGAGGTCGGCCAGCCCGCGGCCGAGCGAGGAGAGCGTCGTGTCGCTCCCCGAGAACGTGAGCGGGGCCACCGCGACCGTGCGCGGCGAGCCGGCGTCGGCGCCGATCGATCCCTCCTGCGCGACCGCGGCTTTCGCCTCAGCCTCGAGCTCGCGGCGCGCGAGCACGGCGAGGCGCGCCCGAAGCTGCCCGCGCACGCGCGAGGTGCGCCCGTAGCGGACGTACCCCTCGTACGCGACGCGCGCCGCCTTCAGGTCGCCCGTCTGCTCGGCGCTCATCCCGAGGTAGAGCGCGGTCACGCCATCGGTCGGGTTCAGCTCGCTGGCGCGCGCAAGGACGCGCTGCGCGTCGTCCCACCGGCCCGCCTTGTAGTAGGCGATGCCTAACGCGCGGAGCGTCTTCGCCGCGTCCGGGTGCGCGGCACGGCGCGCCTCGAGCCGGTCGATCGCGCCGGCCGGGGGGCGGGAGGCGCAGCCGGCGGACGCGGCGAGCGCGATGCCGAGAGCGAGCAGGATGGGACGGCGCATAGTGGTGCCTCTCCTAGCGATCGGGGTCGAGCATGTCCTCGAAGCGCATCCACTTCTTGTAGAAGTACAGATCGGCGTAGCCCGTGCCGCCGTTGCGGTTCTTGTTGACGATCAGCTCAGTCGCCCCCTCGATGCCGCGCGCCGAGTCGTACATCTCCTCGCGGAAGAGCCCGAGCACGACGTCCGCGTGCTCGGCGATCGCGCCGAGCGCACCGTAGTCGCCGAGCTGCGGACGCAGGTCGCGCCGGTCGCGGGCGAGGTTCGTCAGCTGCGTCGTCACGATGAGCGCGACGTCGAGATCGACCGCGAGCGCCTTCAGGTCGCGCACTGTCGCGGCGAGCTCCTCGTCGCGGCCGCGCGCCCCCGTCGCCACCGCCTGCAGCGAGTCCACGACGGCGAGCTCGAGGTCGAGGCAGCGGCGCAGGTCGTCGGCGAGCGTGGCGACGCCGCCGGGCATGATGCGCTCCACCTGCGGCGCGCGATCCCGCAGTCGCACCGCCGCGGCGCCGAGCCCGGCGCGGGCCTCGTCGTCGAGCGCGCCGTTGCGGATGTCGTCCACCGCGACGCGCCCCTCGATCGCCAGCGCGCGCTCCATCACGCGGGAGACATTCATCTCGCCGGTGAGGAAGATCGCGACGCGGTCCTCCTGCGCGGCACGGAGCGCCATCGCCAGGGAGAGCGCGGACTTCCCGCTCGCGATATCGCCGCCGATGACCACGAGGTCCCCGCGTCGCACCCCGCCGCCGAGCAGCTTGTCCACGCTCGGGAATCCCGTCGCGACGGTGTCGGGAGGGGGCGAGCCATCGGTGGTCTCGTCCACGCGACGCATCACGCGCGCGAGGGGAGAGATGTCGGTCGAGTGGGACACGAGGGGCGCGAGCGGGGAAGCGGCGTGATGCGGGAACGAAAACGTCAGGGCACGGCCGGGCCGAGCTGCGCGGCGAATGCGCGCAGCTCCGCCAGGGCGGGCCCGTCCAGATACGACGCCGCGGCCTCGGCCACGGTCACGAGCGCGGCACTCGCGGCGGCGGCCTCCCCACGCGAGGCGTCGATCGCGCGCGTCAACGGCGCGCGGAGGGGCGCGGGAAGCGCCAGTGACGCAAGCCACGTCCGCGCGGCGCTCGCCCGGGTCGCGCGGTCCTCCGCCGGGAGCTCGTTGCCGGGCAGGAAGGGAACCGCGAGGCGCGCCACGACGTAGCAGGCGAGCGTCGCTTCGCGCGGTCCGCCGAGCGCCGCGCGTCCCGCGTGCTGTGCGAGCGCTCGAAAGCGGAATGGTGCCGGGGCGAGCGCATACGGGGGGACTGGAGGCACGAGCGGAATCTACGTCGCGCATGGACCGATCGCACCCGGAGTCGCGGTGCGCGCCACCTTCCCGCCATTTTTTCAGGGGACTACATTCCTTCTGACATGGCGCGTCAGGCGAGAACGATCCTCTGGGTGGACGACGAGGCGGAGCTTCTCGAGCCGCATCGCCGCTTTCTCGCGGACCGCGGCTTCGATGTCGCGTCCGCGAGCAATGCGGACGATGCCGCGGAGATGCTGCGGCGGCGTCCGTTCGACATCGTCCTGCTCGACGAGCAGATGCC
>DATAIN010000248.1:0-4038 GCA_036262635.1 Gemmatimonadaceae bacterium
ATGGCGCTCAACGGCTTCGAGAGCAACTTCCTGCCGTGGGACGAGCGCCGCGTGCTCATCGAGCGCGCGCGCGCCGAGATCGCGGCGCTGCGGGCGGCGCCGTGAGCGCGCGCTCCGCAGGAGGCGCGGCGATCGCCTCGGCGGCCGCGGCGCGCCAGGCGGCGGACGCGATCGGCGATCGACTCGCGTTAGGCAGCGCACCGGTGGCGGCGATCGTCCTCGGCTCCGGACTCGGCGGGCTCGCGGCGCGAATCGAGGACGCGCGACGCGTTCCCTTCGCCGAGGTTCCCGGATTCCCCGCGGCGACCGTGCACGGTCACGCCGGGATGCTCATCGCGGGGAAGCTGGCCGGTCGCCCGGTGCTCGCGCTCGCGGGGCGGTTCCACCTCTACGAGGGGCATTCGCCGCGCGTGGCGGGCTACTCGGTGCGCGTGCTCCACGCGCTCGGCGCGCGGACCCTGTTCGTCTCGAACGCCGCGGGGGGCGTGAACCGGAACTTCCAGGCGGGCGACCTGATGGTGATCGCGGACCACGTGAACCTGATGTGGCGCAATCCCCTCGAGGGCCCGCTCGAGCCGGGGGACGCGCGCTTCCCCGACATGTCCGATCCGTACGATGGCGAGCTTCGTTCCGTCCTGCACGAGGCCGGGCGTCGCGTCGGCGTTCCGCTCCGGGATGGGGTCTACGCCGGCCTGCTCGGCCCCGCGTACGAGACGCCGGCCGAGGTCCGGATGCTCGAGCGGTTGGGCGCGGACGCGGTGGGGATGTCGACGGTGCCCGAGACGATCGTCGCCCGCGCGTTAGGCGTGCGCGTCGCCGGCGTCAGCTGCATCACCAACCTCGCCTGCGGTCTCTCCATGCACCCGCTGTCGCACGAAGAGGTGCTGGAGACGACGACGCGCGTCGCGCGGGACTTCGAGAACCTCGTCACCGCGTTCGTCGGCTCGCTCTGAGGCGACGCACGACGGGGCGGCGCGAACCCACCGCGCCGCCCCGTTGCGTGACTCTACTGCAGCGCTTCCTCGAGGATGCCCAGCCCTTCCGCGAGCTCCTCGCGCGTCGCGACCAGCGGTGGAAGCAGTCGGACCGTGTGCTCGCCGGCGGAGACGAGGAGCAGCCCCGCCTCCAGCGCCTGACCGACGACCTGCCCGGCCGGGATCGTGACGTCGATCCCCCACATGTAGCCGATGCCCCGCGCCGCGCGAACCTTCGGGAGCCGGTCCGCCATCGAGGCGAGCTGCGCGCCCAACCACGCGCCATTCGCCCGCACGTGCGCGAGCAGATCCTCGTCCGAGAGCCGGTCGACGACGTAGTTCGCGACGGTGGCGACGAGCGGCCCGCCGCCGAAGGTGGTCGCGTGATCGCCGGGCTTGATCGTCGCCGCGACGTGCGACGCGAGGAGAACGGCCCCCATCGGGAGTCCGCCGGCGAGGGGCTTCGCGAGCGTGAGCAGATCCGGCTCGATCCCCGCCTGCTCGTAGGCGAAGAAGGTCCCCGTGCGCCCGAGGCCGCACTGCACCTCGTCGAGGATGAGCGCCACGCCGTGCGCGCGCGTGAGGTTGCGCAGCGCGCGCAGGAACTCGTGCGACAGCACCCGCACCCCGCCCTCGCCTTGCACGGGCTCGGCGATCACCGCCGCGACGGTGCCGGTCATGAGCGCCCCCTCGATCGAGTCGATGTCGCGCTCGACGATCGAGATTCCAGGGGCGAGCGGGCGGAAGGGCGCGCGATACGCGGGACGGTCGGTCGCCGCGAGGGACCCGAACAGCCGGCCGTGGAAGCTGCCGCGCAGGGCGATGATCTCGGTCGCCGCGGCGTCGCGCGTCGTGCGCGCCCAGCGGCGCGCGAACTTGAACGCCCCCTCGTTCGCCTCCGCCCCGGAGTTGCAGAAGAAGACGCTCGACGCGAACGACTTCGCGACCAGCGACTCGGCGAGCGCGCGCGCGGGCGCAGTCGAATAGAGATTCGAGACGTGCACGAGGCCGGACTCCAGCGCGCTCCGCATCGCGTCCGCGAAGCCGGGGTCGCCGTAGCCGAGCGCGTTCACCGCGATGCCGCTCGTGAAGTCCAGGAACGAACGGCCCTCGGCGTCCACCAGTCGCACGCCGGCGCCACCGACGATCTCCACGGGGAGACGGCGGTAGACGGGGAGCAGTGCGTCGTTGGTCGTCGGGACTGGTGCAATCGCGGTCATGTCTCTTCTCCGTGGAGCGTCAGTGTCGTTCCCAGTGCCGGGTCGGCGAGCGCGTCGCAGCCGCCGATCCGGACCCGTGCCGTTCCCCCGGCGAGCGCGCCGAGTGCGCTCGCCACCTTCACCGCCATCCCCCCCTCGGCGGCACCCGACGCGAGCAGCGTCGCTGCTTCCGCCGCGTCGAGCTTCGAGAGCTTCTCCGCGCCCCGGCGCACTCCCTCGACGTCGGTGACGAAGAAGAGCTCGCGCGCGCCTAACGCGAGGGCGATCGCGGCCGCCGCGTCGTCACCGTTGACGTTGAGCGCTCCCGTCTCGCCCGCCGGGGGCGCGGCGAGCGGCGCGACCACCGGCAGGAATCCGGCGGCCAGCAGCAGCCGCAGGAGGTCGGCGCGAACCGTCTCCGGACGCCCGACGCGCCCCAGTGCCGCGTCGAAGGGCGTCGCGCGGAGCATCGCCGCGTCTTCCCCCGAGACTCCGACCGCGGGGACGCCAGCGGCGTTGAGCGCGGCGACGAGCCGCTTGTTCGCGGCGCCCGAGAGCGCCATCCGCACCGTGTCGATGTCCTCGGCGCTCGTCACCCGCCGCCCGCCGACGAACCGCGGCTTGCCGCCTAACGCGCGCTGGAGCCGGTCGATCTCCGCGGCCCCCCCGTGAACGATGCACAACGACCCCGGCGCGTCGTTCCACGCCGCGACCAGCCGCGACACGAGCGCGGGATCCTCCTGCGCGCGGCCGCCGATCTTCACCACGCGCAGGTTCGTCGCGCCGGCGGGAGCTCCGCGCGAGCCGCGTTCGAGCACGCTGCTCACAGCGGAAGCCCCGCGCGCTCGTCGAGCCCGACCATCACGTTCGCGTTCTGCACCGCCTGCCCGCCCGCCCCCTTCAGCAGATTGTCGATCGCCGAGAGGATGATCAGCGTCGGCCGCTTCGCGTTCGCCGCCATGGTTACATAGACCCGGGCGACGTTGCGACCGACGACGTCGCGCAACGCGGGCGGAGCGCTCGCCACCTCGACGAACGGCTCGTCGCCGAAGTCCTCGCGCCAGAGCCCGACCGGATCGCTCACCCGCTCGGCGAGCTGCACAGTCACCGTCGCGAGAATGCCGCGCGCTACGGGCAGAAGGTGCGGGGTGAAGATCAGGTCCGCGTCGGTGCCGTGCCGCGCGACGACCGCCTGCAGCTCGGCGACGTGCCGATGCGCGTTGCCGACGCCGTAGGCCCGGTAGTTCTCCGAGACTTCGGCGAAGAGCAGCTCGCGCTTGGGCGACGCGCCCGCACCGGTGACCCCGCTTGCCGCGGTCGCGGCGATCGTCGCCCCCGGCGCGATGAGGCCGCGGCGGAGAAGGGGAGCGATCGCGAGCAGCACCGCGGTGGGATAGCATCCCGGGTTCGCGACGACGGCCGCGTCGCGCACTTCGTCGCGCGCGAGCTCGGTCAATCCATACGGCACGCCCGACGCACCGGATCCCGGCCGCAGATCGGCCGACAGATCGACGACGCGGGCGCCTGCTTCGCGGGCGCGATTGACCCACGGCGCCGAGACGCCGTGTGGCAGCGCGCTGAAGACGACGCCGACCGCGTCGAGCGGTGCCTCCTCGACGGCGACGACGGGCACGGGACGCGACGCCCCCTCGGGGCGCAGCTCGCCGGGAGTCCGTCCGGTCGCGAAGCGAAGGTCGAAGCCCGGATGCCGGTCGAGGAGCGCGCAGAGCGTGCTCCCCGCGTAGCCGGTCCCGCCGAGCACCGCCACGGGAATTTTATTCACGGATAATGCATAATAATTATGCAGCGGCGCGTCAACTGCCGGACTTACGCCGCGCTCGCCTCCGTGCTAAGCTCGGTCTCCA
>DATAIN010000249.1:0-7509 GCA_036262635.1 Gemmatimonadaceae bacterium
ATCGCGACGCGGAAGGCGGACGTCGCCATCGTGACGAGCGACAACCCGCGGACCGAGGACCCCGAGAAGATCCTCGACGACATCGAGGGGGGGATGAACGGGCGGCCGCACGAGCGGATCGAGGATCGGCACGCGGCGATCGCCCGCGCGATCGCACTCGCCGGCCCGGACGACGTCGTGGTCCTCGCCGGCAAGGGACACGAGACCTACCAGATACGGGGAACCGTGAAGCACCACTTCGACGAGAAGGAGATCGTGCGCGAGCTGACGGCGGGGAAGCAGTGAGCTGGCGCTTCTGGACCATGGCACGAGTCGCCGAGGCGCTGCGCGACCAGCTCGCGGCGCCCGCGCCGCGTGGCGAGGCGGCGTTCGGGTCGGTGAGCACCGACACGCGCACCATCGCGGCGAGCGCGCTCTTCGTCGCGTTGCGCGGCGAGAACCACGACGCCCACGACCACCTGGCCGAGGCCGTCGCAAGGGGCGCCACAGGGCTCGTCGTCTCCGACGCCGCCCGCGCCGCCGCGCTCCATGTCCCCGTCTACGTCGTGCGCGACACCCTCCACGCGTTAGGCGCGCTCGGCGCCTACCGCCGCCGCGCCTGGGGGCGGCGCGTCGTCGGCGTCACGGGAAGCAACGGGAAGACGAGCACCAAGGAGCTGCTCCGTGCCGCGCTCGGCGCGCGCTTCCGCGTCCACGCGACGCAGGGGAATCTCAACAACCAGATCGGGGTGCCGCTCACCCTCCTCGCCCTGCCCGACGACGCCGAGATCGCGGTCGTGGAGATGGGGACGAGCCTCCCCGGCGAGATCGCGCTCCTTCGCGCGATCGGAGAGCCGGACATCTCGGTCGTCACGTCGGTCGCCGAAGCGCACCTCGAGCTCCTGAAGTCGCTCGACGGGGTGCGGCGCGAGAAGTCGTCGATCTTCGATGGCGTCGCGGTGGGCGTCGTGCCGGCGACCGAGCCGGAGGTGGTCGCGATGGCGCGGCAGCGCGCGAAGCGGGTCGTCGTCGCGGGGCTCGGCGACGGCGACATTCGCGCCGAGCGCTGGGGACGCAGCGACTCGAAGGGAGAGACCGCGGCCGGGGGTTGGCTCGAGGTGCAGGGAACGCGGTTCCAGGTCCCGTTGCGCGGCGAGCACAATCTGCGCAACGCGATGCTCGCGATCGCGGTGGCGCGTGAGTGCGGCATCGCGCTCCCGGAGATCGCGCGCGGCATCGCGGCGATGGAGCCGCCGAAGATGCGCCTCGCCGCCGAGCCGCTCGGCAAGGCGACGCTGATCAACGATGCCTACAACGCGAACCCCGGCTCGACCCGCGCGGCGATCGACCTGCTCGACGGCACCGCGAAGGGGAAGCAGCGGGTGCTCGTGCTCGGCACCATGCGCGAGCTCGGAGCGGGCGCGGCCGCGCTGCACGCCGAGATTGCGAAGCGGGCGGTGGAATCGTCAATCGAAGTCGTCGCCGGCATCGGCGAGTTCGCGCCGGCGCTCGACGCGCTCCGCGACCCACGCGTGGTGACGGCCACGGACGTCGACGACCTCTGGCCGAAGCTGCGCGACCGGCTCGCCGTCGACACGGTGATCCTGCTGAAGGCGTCGCGCGGCGTGAAGCTCGAGCGGCTCGTGCCGCATCTCACGGCATGGGCGAGTGAAACACGTTAGAGTGCAGCATCGGCGGGCGCGTCGCGTCCGCCGCCATCATTTACATCCGAACGATCGCGCGTCGTGCTCTACCATCTGCTGGTCCCGCTGACGAAGTACGTCAAGCTGTTCAACGTCTTCAACTACATCTCCTTCCGCGCGGCGGGCGCGGCGGTCACGGCGCTGCTGATGGTGTTCCTCGTCGGCCCGGCGATCCTCCGTCGACTCCAGGCGGCCATGGTGCACCAGGTCGTGCGCGAGGGGACGCCGGACAGCCACGCCGGGAAGGGAACCACCCCGACCATGGGTGGCCTGATCATCCTCGTCGCTTCGCTCGTGCCGACGCTGCTCTGGGCGAAGCTCAACAACCGCTACATCCTGCTCGCGCTGCTCGTCACGGCGTGGATGGGGGTCATCGGCTTCCTCGACGACTACCTCAAGCTCAAGCAGAAGCGCGAGGGGCGGAAGAACGAGGGGCTCGTCGAGCGCTACAAGCTCGCCGGCCAGATCACCATCGGGATCTTCCTCGGCTGGTACATCTGGCAGCACCCGCTCTCCACGCTTCCGGGGGCGAGCACGACGCTGCCGTTCTACAAGTACGTCCTCATCGTCCCCGCCACCGGCTTTCTCGCCTGGCTGTACGTCTTCTTCACCACGTTCATCCTCACCGGGACGAGCAACGCGGTGAACCTCACCGACGGGCTCGACGGGCTCGCCGCGGGGCTGACCGCCATCGCCTCCTTCACCTTCGCGATCTTCGCGTACGTGATCGGCAACTTCAAGGCGGCCGACTACCTGCAGCTCTTCTACATGCGGGGCGCGGGGGAGCTGACGATCTTCTGCGTGGCCCTCGCCGGGGCCTGCATCGGGTTTCTCTGGTACAACACCCACCCGGCGCAGGTCTTCATGGGCGACACCGGCTCCCTCGCGTTAGGCGGGGCGCTCGGCGCGATCGCGATCCTCCTCAAGAGCGAGTTCCTGCTCCTCTTCGTCGGCGCGGTGTTCATGACCGAGACGCTCTCGGTGATCGTGCAGCGTACCGTGTTCAAGTACCGCCGGAAGCGCTACGGCGTCGAGTACGCGAAGGCGCACCGGGTCTTTCTTCGGGCTCCGCTCCACCACCACTTCGAGATGAAGGGGTGGCGCGAGACGCAGGTGGTCGTGCGCTTCTGGATTCTCGGGATCCTCTCCGCGTTCGTCGCCCTGAGCACGCTGAAGATTCGATGAAGCAGCTCGCCAAGCTGGCCTTCGCCCCTGACGCCTCGCGGGAGATCGCGGTCGTCGGCCTCGGCAAGAGCGGGCGAGCTGCGGCCGAAGCGCTCACGCGCGCGGGCTATCGCGTGTACGCCTCGGACGCCGCGGCGAACCCCGGCACCGAGAAGAACGCCGCCGAGCTGCGCGCCATGGGCGTCGCGGTCGACGTCGGCTCGCACGATCTCGAGCGGATCGCGCGGAGCGGTCTGCTGGTCGTCAGCCCCGGTGTACCACCGACGGCGCCGCCGCTCGTCCGCGCGCGCGGGGCGGGCGTGCGCCAGATCAGCGAGATCACTCTCGGCCGCGGGTTCCTCGCGCACACCAGGGTCATCGGAATCACGGGCACCAACGGAAAGACGACGACCACCGCGCTCGTCGGACACCTGCTGCGCGCGCTTGGCGTCAACGCGGTCGACGCGGGCAACATCGGCACGCCGCTCACCGCGGTCGCCCTCATGGATCCGCAGCCGGACTGGCTGGCGCTCGAGCTCTCGTCGTTCCAGCTCCACGACACCGAGATGCTCTTCCCGACCGTCGGTGTCGTCACGAACCTCAGCCCCGACCACCTCGACCGGTACGCGCGGGTCGAGGACTACTACTACGACAAGGCGCTGCTCTTCCGCGACCAGAACGCAACGTCGCGGTGGGTGCTGAACGCCGACCAGCGCGAGGTGCTCGAGCTGGCCCGGATGCTCCCCGAGCCGGTCGTCGTGGCGGGGAAGGGTGGCGCCACGCCGTTCCCGCCGAAGTCCGAGTGGCCGTTAGGCGAGGTGCGCCGCTTCTCGCTCGCGCATCGCGACGACGCGTGGTACGACCGCGACGCGGGGACGCTCGTCGTCCTCGGCGAGCCGCTGATCCGCCGCGACGAGCTGACGCTGTTCGGCGACCACAACGTCGCCAATGCGCTCGCCGCGTCGCTGGCGGTGATGGTCGCCGACCCCGCGCACCGAACCGCGGAGGCGCGCGGGAAGATCGCCGCCGGCCTCCGATCCTTCCGCGCGCTCAAGCACCGCCTCGAGGTCGCGGGCGAATATGGCGGCGTGCTCTGGATCAACGACTCCAAGGCGACGAACGTGAGCAGCACGCTCGTCGCGGTCGAGGGGATGACGCGACCGACGATTCTGCTGCTCGGCGGACGGCACAAGGGGGAGCCGTATACCTCGCTCGCCCCGTCGATCCGCCGCACCTGCAAGATGGTGCTCGCGTATGGTGAGTCGGGGCCGATCGTCGAGCAGGACCTGAAGATGCTGGTGCCCCTGGAGCGGTTGGGAAGCGATTTCGCGCAGGTCATCGCCCGCGCGCGCGAGCTCGCGGAGCCGGGCGACGCGGTGCTGCTCTCTCCGGCCTGCTCCAGCTACGACATGTTCAACAACTACGAAGAGCGCGGCGCCGAGTTCAAGCGGCTCGCCGCCGCGGGCCCGCGGTGAGCAGCGTGGCGGCGCGCCCGGCGACCCCGCGCGGCCGTTCCGCCGCGCCGCGGGCGACGACTTCGCGCGCCGCGACCTCGGCCGAGCGCGTGCGCTGGCGGATGAGCGGTGAAGCGCGCTGGCTGGTCGCGGTGACGGCGGTGCTGCTCGTCTTCGGGCTCGCCGCGCTCTACAGCGCGAGCGCCATCGTCGCGATGCAGGAAGGGCGCGACAGCTCGTATTATCTCGTCCGCCAGGCATTGGGTGCGCTCGCCGGCATCGTCGTCTTCGCCTTTGCCGCCAAGACCGACGCCGAGCGCTGGCGCGGGTGGGCGTGGCCGCTGATGGGGACCGCGCTGCTGCTGATGCTCATCACCGTCCTCCCCTTCACGGAGAGTCTCGCGCCGCGCATCCACGGCTCGCGGCGCTTCCTGCGCGGCAGCTCGCTCCAGCCGTCGGAGCTCGCCAAGCTCGCGGTCGTCGTCTGGACGTCGATGCTCGTCATCCGGAAAGGGGACCAGATGCGGCGGCTCACGAAGGGCGTCCTCCCCGCGCTCACGGTCGTCGGGATGCTCGCGCTCTTCGCCGCGCTCGAGCCCGATCTTTCGGCGGCGGTGTACTTCCTGCTCCTCATGGGGGTGGTGATGTTCGCCGGGGGCGCGCGGATCGGGCATTTCGTGGCGTTAGGCATCATCGGCACCCCGCTGCTCTGGCGGGAGATGGAGCGGCTCCAGTACGTGCTGCTGCGCATGACCTCTTTCCTCGATCCGGGGCGCGGTACCGCCGAGGTGAGCTATCAGCTGCAGCAGTCGCTGATCGCGGTCGGCTCGGGGCGGCTGTTCGGCCGCGGCTTCGGCCAGGGCCACCAGCAATACGGCTACCTGCCGTTTCCCTTCAGCGACTTCATCGGGAGCAACGTCGGGGAGGAGTGGGGCTTCATCGGCATCGCCGCGCTGATCCTCGGCTTCGCGGTCTGGGGAGCGTTAGGCATGCGCATCGCGCGGCACGCCCGGTCGCCCTTCCTTCGGCTGGTCGCGGTCGGGCTCACTTTCACCGTGGTCTCCACCGCGTTCATCCATCTCGGGGTCGTGCTCGGACTCCTCCCGACGACCGGGCTGACGCTGCCGTTCGTGTCGTACGGCCGCTCCAATCTCCTTCTCTCCCTGCTGAGCACCGGCGTGCTCGCGAACATCGGGAGCGCGAAGGAGCGAGTCCAGACGCCCGCCGGCACCGATCCGCTCGGCGCCGTTCCGTGAGAGTCTGGTTCGCGGGGGGCGGCACCGGCGGCCATCTCTACCCCGGGCTCGCGATCGCGCGGGCGATGACCGCGGCCGATCCGTCGGTGAGCCCGTTCTTCGTCGGTGCGCGGCGCGGCATCGAGCGCGAGCTTTTGCCGAAGGAGGGATTCCCCTTCGAGCTGCTCGACCTGCACCCGCTCTACCGGTCGCGTCCCTGGGAGAACTGGAAGACGCTCCGCGGCATGCTCAGCGCCTGGCGCCGGCTGCGCGCGCTCGCGCGCGAGGAGCGACCCGCGCTCATCGTCGGCACCGGGGGCTATGCGTCGGGACTCGCGCTCGCGTACGGTGTGATGCACCGCATTCCGATCGCGCTCCAGGAAGCGAACAGTCATCCAGGCCTCACGGTGCGGATCTTCGCGCGCTTCGCCCGCTCGGTGTATCTCGGGTTTCCCGAGGCGGCGAAGTGGCTCAAGGCGCGGCCGGGAGCGCTGCACGACACGGGCTGCCCGATCGACCCGCCGCCCTCGCCGCGACCCGACCGCGGCGGGGCGCGGGCGAAGTGGGGAATCCCACGCGAAGGCGGACGCGTCGTGCTGATCTTCGGCGGAAGTCAGGGCGCGCGCGGACTGAACGCCGTCGTCGCCGACTGGATTCGCCGCGGCGTGCCCTCGGACGTGCACGTGATCTGGGGGACGGGGCGCGCGCAGCACGCCGAGCTCGCGTCGCTCGCGAGCGAGCGTGTCCAGATCCACCCCTATCTCTCGCCGATCGCCGACGCGTATGCGGCGGCCGATCTCGCGATCACCCGCGCCGGTGCGATGACCACGGCGGAGCTCTGTGCGTGGGGCGTTCCGATGATCCTCGTCCCGCTGCCCACGGCCGCGGCCGACCATCAGAGCGAGAACGCGCGAAGCCTGCAGGCGGCCGGCGCCGCGATCCACCTCCCGCAGCGCGACCTCACGGGACTCATGCTCGAAGCGATCGTGAACAACGTGCTCGGTGATCCGGCGCGCCTCGCGTCGCTCGCCGCCGGCGCGCGCGGACGCGCCCGTCCCGACGCGGCGCGCACGATCGCTGATGATGCGCTCACGATCGCGCGTACGGCGTAGGATGCGGGAACTCGGGAAACAGCGATGCGGGGGGGCGGCGCGAAGCGCCGCGAGACCGCGATCCGGGATGCGAAGATGCGGCAACACCCTTGATGCGGGATGGGGCCGAGCGCGGCGCCGCAGGCGGCCCGCGCTCGGCCAGTCCCGTATCGTTTGGGTGTTTCCCGCATCCCGCATCTCGTATCGCCGTCTCGCGGCCGCGCCAAAGGCGCGCCGCCCCCCCGCATCGCTGTTTCCCGAGTTCCCGCATCGCAGTCTCGCCAGCACTGCGTTCGTATATTGAGTCATCCATGCCCCTGATCGATCCATCCGACCCGAGGCCCGTGCACTTCGTCGGCGTCGCCGGCGCGGGGATGAGCGCGCTCGCCGAGCTGCTGGTCCGCCGCGGCGCGACCGTCACCGGCTGCGACAACAACGTCGCCGGCGCGACGGACCTCAAGCGCCTCGGGCTCTCGCTCCAGCAGGGCCACGATCCGTCGCACGTCGATGGCGCGCGCGCGGTGGTGGTCACCTCCGCGGTCCCGAAGACGCATCCCGAGCTCGAGCGCGCGCGTGCCCTCGGGATTCCGGTCATCCGTCGCGCCGAGGCGCTGGGCGAGGCGGTCGCGGGAACGACGCTGGTCGCGGTCGCTGGGACGCACGGGAAGACGACGACGACGGTGCTCACCACAGAAGCGCTGCGCGCCGGTGGGCTCGACGCGACCGGCGTCGTGGGCGGGCGCGTCGGCAGCTGGGGGGGGAATCTCAGCAGGGGTGGGGAAGCGGTGTTCGTCGTCGAGGCGGACGAGTACGACCGGTCCTTTCTCGCCCTCACGCCGACCGTCGCCGTGGTGACCAACGTCGAGGCGGATCACCTCGACAT
>DATAIN010000250.1:0-7189 GCA_036262635.1 Gemmatimonadaceae bacterium
AGCCGCTCGAGGATCCGGTGGTAGCCGCGCTGCATCTCCTCGCTGCTCATCCGCGCCGGTGAGAACTGCACCTCGTCGTCGGTGTTGTTTCCCGAGAACTCCGCCTCGTGCAGCCGGCCCTCGGCGCGCAGCCGCTCGGCGAGGGGCGTATAAGGGATCGGCGTCAGCATCCCCGTCATCGCGGTCGGGATCGCGACGTCGGTCGCGAAAGCGGCGATCGCGTCAGCGGTGGCGATGGTGTCCTCGTCGCAGCCGAAGATGAACCCCGCCATCACCTCGATCCCCGCCTGCTGGATCTTCGCGACCGTCGCGGCGATGTCCACCTTGAGGTTCTGCTTCTTGTTCATCCCCTTCAGCGCGGCGGGATCGGGGTTCTCGATGCCGAGGAACACCTCCGAGAAGCCGGCCTCCTTCATGAGCGGAAGCAGGTGCGCGAGCTTCTCGCTGCCGAGGTCGAGGCTCGCCTGCGTGTAGAAGGAGAACGGATAGTCGCGCTCGCGCTGGAAGTCGATCATCACCTGGAGGATCGCTTCGATCGCCTCCGGGTTGCCGACGAAGTTGTCGTCGACGGTGAAGATTCCGCCGCGATATCCGGCGTCGTAGAGCGTGTCGAGCTCGAGGCGCACCGACTCGAGCGTCTTCGGGCGGGTGAAGCCGCCGTTGAACTGGATGATGTCGCAGAAATCGCAGCGGAAGCGGCAACCTACCGTCGTCTGCATCATCATCGAGCGGTACTCGCGCATGTCGATCAGGTCCCAGCGCGGCGGCGGCACGGTGTCGAGCTCGCGGAAGATCGTCCGGTCGTTGAGCGCCTTCCGAGAGCCGGGCTCCTGCGCGGCGATCGCGGCGGGGATGAGCATCAGCGGCGCGCCGTCCGAGTGACGCAGCTTCTCGCGCGCGAGCAGCCGGTCGATCGTCTCCACCCACTGCCCGCCCTCGCCCCAGACGAGCACGTCGAGCCCGCGGTGGAGAGCGCGGTCCGACGGCGTGCGCGGATCGAGGATCTGCCCGCGATAGCTCGACGGGAACGGTCCGCCGAGTACCCACGGCGTGTCGAGCCCGCGCGCGGGGCCGTCGAGAAGCTTCACGAGCGACCGCTTCTGCACCGACATCGCGCTCACGAACACCGCGTCCGCCGCGGCGATGCGCGCGCGCAGCTCTTCTTCCGGGGGCCGCTCGACGTTGAGATCGAGCAGCTCGAGCTCCCAGTGCGCGGGGAGGAGCGCGGCGAAGGTGAGCAGGCCGAGCGGAGGGAAGGCGGCCTTCGCGCCGACCATCGGCATGATGTGCCGGTAGCTCCAGAACGAGCTGGCCGGGAACTCGGGGTAGAGCAGGAGCCCGCGCATGAGCGCCTCCGATTATGCGCTTACGCGCCTATATAGCTTCTCCCGACGTGTTTGTCAGGCCCGGCCGTCTGTCGCGATACGGATGTGTATTCCATGTTGGGGCATCGCCTGGTTCCGGAGGGATTCGTGGCTACCGTCGACGCGGAATCCGTCTTCATCGCGGGCATGCTCGACGCGTGTCCGCTGCCGATGCTCGCCTTCGACCGCGATGCGCGATGCGTCGCGCGCAACTCCGCCGCGGACCGCGCCTTCGGGATCGGCACGCCGCAGCTCGTCGGCCGCGCCATCCGCGAGGTCGGCTTCTCGATCGGAGAGACGCTGCTCGACGACGCGTGGCGAAGGGCGATCGGCGGCGAGCGCTGCACACGCGGCCCCCTCTGTTTCGCGCCGGTGCACGCCGGGAGCGAGATCATCGGCGGTCTCATCACCGTCACCGGGGGGGCGGCTTCCGGAGACGAGTCGAGCGCGACGCCGGCGCGCGCGATCCTCGACGCGCTCCCCAACGCGCTCTTCGCCTACGATCGCGAGCTTCGCATCACGGAATGGAACGCCGCGACGGCGAGCGTGAACCATCTGGCGCGCGAGGAGGTGATCGGGCGCGGGCTGCTCGACGTGTTCCCGTACATCCGCGGCACGCCGATCGAGGAGGAGCACCGTCGCACCGTCGCCGGCGAGGTGATCGACGCGCGCGACCGCTGCTGGACGCCGACCGGCCATGAGGCGCCGCGCTGGTACGACGTGCTGTATCTCCCGCTGCGCGACGCGACCGGCGTGGTCACCGGCGGCGTCGTCGCGACGACGGACGTCACCTCGCGCCGCGAGGCGGAGGACGAGCTGGCGAACGAGCGCCGCCTGCTCCGCACGGTGATCGACTCGGCTCCCTTCGGGCTCCTCGCCTTCGACGCGGCGCTCTGCATCACCGAATGGAATGCGCTGGCCGAGCGCGCGATGGGACTGCGCCGCGCCGTGGTCATCGGCCGCCGGCTCGTCGACGTCCTGCCGGGGATCGAGGGGACGCAGGCGCTGCGCGACTACCAGCGGGCACTCGCCGGCGAGACGGTCGCGGTCCGGGAGCGGTGGTACGCGTCGCCTAACGGCGGGATGCGCTGCTACGACGCGGTGTTCGCGCCGATGCACGACGGCCGCGGAACGGTGATCGGCGGAGTCATGATCGCCATCGACGTCACGGCGCGCGTGCACGCGACCGCGGAGCGCGACCGGCTGACGCGCATCGTCGAGGCGACGCCGGACGTCGTCGCGATCGGCGACGCACGCGCGCAGACGCTGACCTACGTCAACCGCGCGGGGCGCGAGCTGCTCGGCATCGGCCCGCAGGAGACCGACATCGCGGTGCGCGAGTTTCTCACCGCGAAGGAGCTCGCCTTCGTCTTCGACGTGGTCGTGCCGACCGCGACGCGCGACGGCGTGTGGCGCGGGGAGATCTCCATGCGCACCCGCGACGGGCGCACCATCCCGATGTCCGCCGTCGTCGTCGGGCACGCCGATGCGACGGGCGCGCCGGCATACCTCTCCGGCATCCTGCGCGACATGACCGTCGAGAAGCGCCACGAGGCGGAGCTCGCGGCGGCGCGCGAGCGCGCCGAGCAGGCGAGCGGGGCGAAGAGCGCTTTCCTCGCCGGGATGTCGCACGAGCTCCGGACGCCGCTCGGCGCGGTGATCGGGTTTGCCCAGCTCCTGCGCGACGGGCATGCCGGCCCGCTCACCGAGAAGCAGCGCGAGTATCTCGACGACGTGCTGATCGGCGCGCGCCATCTTCGCGTCGTCGTGGACGACACCGTCGACCTCGCGCGCATCGAGGCGGGGATCATGGACATCCGGCCGGAGCCGGTGGACCTCGGCGCACTGGTGGACGAAGCGATCGTCACCGTGAGCGTGCTCGCCGCGGAGCGCGGCGTCGCCCTCGAGCGCGAGATCGATCCGCACGTGCAGTACGTCGTCGCCGATCCGGCGCGCGTGCGACAGGTGCTGCTCAACTATCTGACCAACGCCATCAAGTTCAACCGGCCTGGCGGGCGGGCGCGCGTCGAGGTGGCCGCGGAAGGCGACGGCGGCGTGAGACTGAGCGTGTGGGACACCGGGCGCGGGATCGCGCAGGACGATCTCACGCGACTCTTCGTCGAGTTCCAGCGGCTGGGCGTGGACGACGTCGGCGGAAGCGGGCTCGGGCTCGCGATCACCCGGCGTATCGTCGAGGCGATGGGTGGCGCGGTCCAGGTGGAGAGCACGCCCGGCGCGGGGAGCGCCTTTCACGCCGTGCTGCCGGTGACCCCCGACGCATCGGTGGATGTCTCGCGGTGGCGCTCCACGCCGGCGGAGGCGCGGACGCGCAGCGAATAGCCGAGCCCGCGCAGGGTACGGATCTCGGGCGCGCCGGCGTGCTGCTCGAGCTTGCGGCGGAGTCGCGCCACGGCGACGTCGACCACGTTCGAGCCGGGATCGAAGTGCATGTCCCACACCTTCTCGAGCAGGTCGGTACGGGTGACGACCGCGCCGGCGTTGAGCACGAAGTGGTGGAGGAGCCGGTACTCCTGCGCGCGGAGCGGGAGGGGGCTGCCGCCGACGAGCGCTTCGCGCGTCTCGGTGTTGAGCACGAGCGACCCGACGGTGAAGACATCGCGGCGCGTCGTCCCGCCGCGCCGCATGAGCGCGCGGACCCGGGCCCTGAACACGTCGTTCTCGACCGGCTTGACGAGATAATCGTCTGCGCCCGCGTCGAGCAGCGCGACGATGTCCGAGCTCGAGTCGCGCGCGGTGAGCACGAGCACGGGGGCGAGTCGGCCGGCGCGCCGCAGCGCGAGCAGCACCGCGCCCCCGCTGGCGTCGGGAAGGGTGAGGTCGAGGACGAGGAGGTCGTATTCCTCGATCATCGCCGCGCTTCGCCCCTCGGCGGCGGTGTGCACCACGTCGACCGAGAATCCCTGCTCGGCGAGCAGCAGCCCGACCAGCTTCGCCGTGGCGCGATCGTCCTCGATGACGAGTGCCCGCATCGCCCCTCAACATTGCCTAACGGTAATGTGGGGCTCATGCTCGTGTCACACGCCGCGCCGTATTCATGCGACCGCCGGCGAGTGCCGGCGCCAAGGCCCCATCTCACTTTGTGGTGCGAGGCGCGAAGATGCAACGGATCCTGGTGGTGGACGACTCGCGCGAAACCCGGAAGCTGCTCCGCGCGGTCCTGGAAACAGACGGCTACGAGGTCGCCGTCGCGGGCACCGTTGACGAGGCCGTCGTGCTGCTCCCGCGGTTCGACCCGCACCTCATGGTCATCGACGTTCGCCTCCCGGACGGGGACGGCTTCGGGGTCGCGGCACAGCTGCGCAACCACCGCGTCTGGCGCACCCTGCCCATCGTCGCGATCTCCGCCTACGGCGAGGGGTCGGCCGAGATGGAGGCGCGCGCCGCGGGGTGCGCGCGATTCCTCCGCAAGCCGATCGAGCCGCGCGATCTGCTGAGCGCGGTGCGCGGCGCGATCGCCGGGATGCGCGCGGCACGTCCCTTGGAGCAGGAGCGGCGGGTGTGACCTCGCGTGCCCACCCGCCGTTCCCACCATACAGCCGCACCGTCTGCGACGAGTCGCAGGCGTTCGCCTACTTTCGCACGCATGGCCGCAGCGGCGACACCGAGTTCGCGTCGCCCTCGCTCGGTGCGCGGCTCGCCGCCGCGATCGTCCGGCTCGCCGCTCGCGAGCTCGGCGCGCCCTCGGCGGCGCTGCACGTCGTCGCCGGCGGAGTGATTCGCCCGATCGCACGCCTCACCGGCGATGCTCCGCGCAGCCCGACCCCGATCACCGCGGCAGAGCCGCTCGCTGGAAGTCTCGACGCGGAAGTCCTGAGCACGGGCGCGCCGCTCGCCATCGCGGACGGTCCCCCCGCGCGACTCCGCCCGCCGATGAAACGCGTCGTCGCGCTGCTCGGCGTCCCCGTTCCCGGCCCGCGGGGCGAGCCGACCGGTGTGCTCTGGGTGGGCGACCGCCGACCGCGCCAATGGTCGGGGGCGGAGATCGAAACGGTCCGCTCGCTGGCGCGCGAGATCGCGGCGGGCCTTCCCCCCGACGCCGGCGTGCGCGATGCGTCGCGGAGCTGGAAGGCGGAGCTCCTGTTCCTGCTCACCGCGGAGTCGCCGATCGGGCTCTACGCGGTGGACGAGCGTGACGGCAGCGTGCTCATTCACAACCGCTGCTTCCTCGAGATCTTCGGCCTCGAGGAGCACGCCTCGCGGTTCGACGGGTGCGACATCTCGCACGGCGAGGTGCTGTCGCGCGTCAGCGTGCAGACGTCACATCCGCGCGCGATCCGCCGCGTGCTGACGCGGATCTCCGATCCCGCGGTGCGGCGCACGATCGACTCGGAGACGTTGCTCACCAACGGGCGACGCGTACACTGCTACTCGGCGCAGATCCGCGACGAAGGGGACGCGTACCTCGGCCGCTGCTATCTCATCGAGGACGTCACCGGACGACGGCGCCTGGAGCGTGACGCGCTCGAGCAGACGCGCACGCATCGCGAGCTCGAGGAGCGACTCCGCCAGTCGCAGAAGCTGGAAGCGATCGGCCGGTTCGCGGGCGGACTGGCGCACGACTTCAACAACGTGCTCTCGGTGGTGCTCAGCACCTCCGAGCTCGCGCTCACCGGCATCGCGCCGGAGACCGCGCTCTGGCGCGACCTCGACACGATCCGCGCGGCGGCGCGCCACGGCGCCGGGCTGACCAGGCGCCTGCTCGCGATCGGACGCCGCGAGCCGGAGCACCGCGAGTCGCTCGACATCAGCGAGGTCGTCGCCGAGACGGTGCCGATGATCGAGCGCATGCTCCCCGAGTCGATCAAGCTCCTCGTCATGGAGCAATCGGACGGTACACGCGCGCGCGCCGACCGTCACGAGCTGCAGCAGGTGCTGCTCAACCTCGCCTCCAACGCGCGCGACGCGCTGCCGGATGGCGGCACGATCACCATCGCGACCCGCGCGCTCCGCGTCCCCGACGACGCGCACCCGACTCGCGTCCCCGATGGCCACTGGGTGCGACTGACCGTTCGCGACGACGGCACCGGGATCGCCCCCGAAGCACGCGACCGCCTGTTCGAACCGTTCTTCACGACCAAGCCCCCCGGCAAGGGCACGGGCCTCGGCCTCGCGACGGTGTACGGCATCGTGCTCCACTCGCAGGGGCACATCGTCGTGGAGAGCGAGCCGGGGAACACACGCGTCGAGATTTACTGGCCGGCGGATTCCTAGTCCCACGTTCGACTGCGACGTGGGAGGGCGCTGCGCGGCTCACGTGGGACGTGGGAAGTCATCGCTGCGCTCGACGACGGGGAACGGGGGACGGGGGATTCCTCCTCTCGCCTGGTCCATGGTCAACACGGCGACGTGGGACGTGGAAGAGGCGGGGATGCTCCGATTTCGGATGAAGGAGCAAGGAGGAAGGACAATGGATTCCCCGTCCCCCGTCCCCCGTTGCCGAGCGAGCGCAGCGAGCGATGGCTTCCCAGGTCCCCGAATCTGCCGCGCCAGCGCCCTCCCACGTCCCAGGCCGATTGCGTTACGTTCCGAGCCGATGCCCCTTTCCATCTCTCGAGACCGTCTCGTCGCCCTCCTTCACGCCGCGCGCGGCCATCGCATCGCGATCGTCGGCGACGCGATGCTCGACGTTTATCTGCGGGGCGACGTCGACCGGATCTCCCCCGAGGCGCCGGTGCCCGTGGTGCGGGTGCGCGAGCGCAAGCTCGCGCTCGGTGGCGCGGCCAACGTCGCGCAGAACGTCGCCGCGCTCGGCGCGGTCGCCGAGCTCGTGGCGATCGTCGGCCGTGACGTGCCGGGGACGCTCC
>DATAIN010000251.1:0-1662 GCA_036262635.1 Gemmatimonadaceae bacterium
GTCGCGACGCCGAGATCTACATCGAGGAGCGCCGACAGGCTCCGCGCCATCAGCCCCGCTCCGACGAGCAGGATGGCGGTGAAGGCGATCTGTGCGATGATGAGCCAGCGCCACGCGCCTCCCGGGGACCCGCCCGAAGCGTCCGAGCCGTCCCGGCGACCGAGGAGCGCGAGCGAGACGCGGCTCGCGTGAAGCGCGGGCGCGACCCCGAAGGCCGCCCCCGCCAGCATGGCGACCGCCATCGTCATGCCAAGCACCCCGCTGTCCAGCGCGAGCACGCGAAGGAACGGAAGCCGATCCGCGACATGGAGCGGCATCGTGGCGAGCCAGCGCACGCCGAGATAGGCCAGCGCGGCACCCGATACACCGCCGACGATCGCGATGAGGAGACTTTCCGCGAGCAGCTGCCGCACGATTCGGGTTCGCCCCGCACCCAGCGCGGCGCGCACCGCGAACTCGCGTCCACGGCCGATCGCTCGCGCCAGGAAGAGGCTCGCGACGTTGGTGCACGCGACGAGAAGCATCAGCGCGACGGCCGCTCCGAGCGCGAACAGCAGCGGACGTACGGGCCCGACGATCTCCTCGCGTAATGGAACGACGTACGCGCTGCGCTCGGAGTCGGGCTCGCCGGCCTCCATCGCACCCCGCCGCGTGATGGCAGCCAGCTCCGCGGAGGCGCGGCCGTTCGTCACGTCGTCGCGCAGCCGTCCGACGACGCGGAGCGACCGGTCCGAGCGCCTGCTCGACCGGGCTGCCGCCTCGTCGATCGGCAGCAGCATCTCGACGCCACCCGCCGGCGCGAAGAGAAATCCCCCCGGGAGCACGCCGACCACCGTCACCGCGCGCCCGTCCAGCACGAGGCTTCGGCCAATCGCGTGCGGGTCGCCGCCGAGCTGGCGTCGCCAGAATCCGCTGCTGACGATCGCGACGGGCGTGGCGCCCGCTCTTCCGTCGCCGCCGGTGAAGCCGCGCCCCATGGCGGCGCGAACACCGAGCGTCTCGAGGAAACCCGTCGTGACACGCGCCGCTTCGACCCGCGCGGGATCGCCGAGGCCGGTGAGCGTCAGATTGGTCTCGTCGTATCCGTCGAGCGAAACGAAGGCGCGGCTCCCGGCGCGCCAGTCGGAGAGCTCGCCGAAGGACGCGCCGCCGCGGGCGGCGCGGTCCACCGGCGTGCGCGATGTCTCGACCCGCTCCCAGACGTGCACGAGCCGATCGGGGTCGGGGAACGGCACCGATGAGAGGAGCGCGCCTTTGGCGACGGACAGCATCGCGCTCGTCGTCCCGATCCCGAGAGCGAGCGAGCCGATCGCCACGGCGGCGAATCCGGGGGAGCGCCGCATCCCGCGGAGCGCATAGCGCAGATCGCCCAGGACAGGGTCGAGCCACGCGACGACGTCGGCGTCGCGCGTCCGCTCACGCAACGCCGTCCGATTCCCGAATTGGCGGCGCGATTCGCGCACCGCATCCTGCTCCGACATCCCCGCGCGTCGCAGCTCGTCGGCCCGCGCATCGATATGGAACGACATCTCACGGTCGATGTCGCGCGCGAGACGCTCGGTGCGCGCGAGGTTGACGAGGCGTCGAAGCCAGGGCATGGCGATCTCCGTGCGCGTCAGGCGTAGCGGAGCACGCGTCCCACCCCTTCGGTGAGCCGGGACC
>DATAIN010000252.1:0-1846 GCA_036262635.1 Gemmatimonadaceae bacterium
TACGGATCGCCGAATACGGCGATCCGGGCACTGCACCACAGTGGCCGCAACCGCCACGCCCGCATCCGCGCACAAGCAGGCATCTCGGCTGACCGCCGCTTGCTTCAGCCTACGGATGCTTCTGTCGAAGTGAATGCGGGAGCCCGCGCGATGCCTAGTCGGCGGCCCCGAGGGCGGCGTTTGCCGTCCGACCGCGCCGGGCGAGGAACTCGGCTTCGGCCTGTCCCAGCGGCGTCGCGGGCGCCTCGCCGTGCAGGTACTCCGCGGCGATCGCGCCCCAGTCTGCGCCAGCGCGCAGCTGCCCTAGGACCACGGCGACGATACCGTGCATCCGCCGGATCAGGATCGCCTCCGCTGGCAGCGTGAATTGGTTCACCTGGATCCTCATCGCGGCCCGCTCCTCCGGGTCCGGCCGTTCACGATCGCGGTCGCGGCGGTCGACGGGGGAGAAGCGGCGCTCGCCCGGGACCGCGTACCACTTGATCGCCATTCGCATCAGCGTCAGCGCGAAATCGGCGTCCACGGCATCTGCGCGGCTCGCCGGCAGATAGCCGCCCGCGCGCAGTGCCGCCTTGAGGGCCTCCGCGTCCCCATCCCGGACGGCGACGGCGATCGCCCGCTCGGCGGCCAGGCGCGCGGCGTCGACGCCGCGCACAAGGCCGAAGTCGAGGAAGCACACCCGACCGTCGGGACACAGCAGGTAGTTGCCGGGGTGAGGGTCCCCGAGCGCGATGCGGTCGCGATAAAGCAACCCGAAGTAGAGCCGGAAGACGATCTCGCCGTAGCGGTCGCGCTGCACCTCATCGGCCCGGCGGACCGCCTCGAAGCGCTCCCCCTCGACGTACTCGGACACGAGCACGCGCCGGGTCGACAGGCTCGTGTCGACTCGCGGCACACGGATGAACGGATGTCCTCGCAGCAGCCGCCCGACGCGGCGCTGGTTCTGGGCCTCGAGCTCGTAGTCGAGCTCCTCGCCGATCCGCTCGCGCATTTCCGCGGCGAGCGCCTTCGCGTCCAGGCCCGGGGCGAGCCGCTTCACGAGAGGCAGCAGCATCATCGCGTTGCGCAGATCCGTGTCGACCGCCTCCGCCACCCCGGGGTACTGGATCTTCACGGCCACGTCGTCGCCGTCGATCGTCGTGGCGCGATGGACCTGACCGATCGATGCCGCTGCGAACGCACGCTCGTCGAAGTCGCGGAACACGCGCGCGAGCGGACCGCCGAACTCCTTGTGCATCAGCTTCTCGAGTTCCGCGAACCGAACGGGCGGGACATCGTCGCGGAGCGCCGCGAGCCTCCGTTGCAGCTCGTCGCGCTCGTCCTCGGGAAGGCCGTCGAACTCGACCATCGAGATCATCTGACCGACCTTCATCGCCGCGCCACGCATCTGCCCAAGCTGGTCGACGAGCTGCTGGACCAGCGCCGCGGTGCGCTCTTTCTGGGCCGCCGCCGCGCGCTCAGGCGTGCGGACCCGGTTGGCGGTTCGCATCCCGGCCCAGCGCAGGCCCTGCCCCGTCACGAGCCCGCCGACACGCGCCGTCCGGGCGAGTCGGCCTTTGGGCAACCTTCCCGCCTCTCGGAGCGAATCTTCGTCCTGCGTACCCATTTGACCGAGCCTAGCGGGGGTCTCGCTTCGGAACGAAAGCAGGACTCACGTCCGGGATAGCCGCTTTCCCGCCATCGCCAATAGCAGGACGACTCCCGCTCCCCTCCGCGAGCGATAGCCATCGCGACCGCCGATCCCACTGCTCAGTTGGACGACCATCCCTGGCGTCGGCTCGCTATCGCAATGCGCGAGACGCGACACCCGTTAAGCGCTAGCCATAGGCGCCGACCCTCACCGTTC
>DATAIN010000253.1:0-3954 GCA_036262635.1 Gemmatimonadaceae bacterium
AGAGCGTCATCTGGCTCGCGACGCAGCGCGTGAACCTGATGCTCGAGGCGGCGTGGTCGCGTGTCGAGAGCCCGCGCGGCGACGGAGAGGTCTCGCGCGATTCACAGCTCCTCGTCTCCCCCGGTGTTCGCTGGTCGTACGACTTCCCGAGCGGGCTGCAGATCGTCCCCGGGCTCGCGTTCCCGATGGCCGTCGGGCCGGAGCGGGGCAGCGGTTGGCTCTTTCTCTACCTGAGCTTCGAGCACCCCTTCCGCGCCGTCATCAGCTCCGATAGACGGTGACGGCGGTGTCCTCGAAGGTGCGCTGCTCGCTCCCGCGCGGAAGCTGGTGCGTGCGCGCATGCTCCACCGCGAGCACGCGCGCGAAGTGCGTCGCCTGCCAATGCGCGATGACCCGGTCGAGCATCCGCGACTCGTACGGCGGGTCGGCGAAGGCGACGTCGTAGCTGTCGGGACCGAGCGCGCCCGCGAAGGGGAGGGCGTCGCGCTTGAAGATCCGCGTGCGGTCGCGCAGCCGCAGCGCGACGACGTTGCTCTTCAGCGCATGCAGGCTCGCCGGTCGCGTCTCGACGAAGTCGCAGCTCCGGGCGCCGCGCGAGATCGCCTCGAGCCCGAGCGCGCCGGTTCCGGCGAAGAGATCGAGCACTCGCGCGTTCGCGACGTCGGCGGCGAGCATGTCGAGGAGCGCCGCGCGCACGTGCTCCGCCGTGGGCCGCACCCGGAAATCGTTAGGCGACGCGAGGTCGCGCCCCGCGAGCTTCCCGCCGACGATTCTCATGCAGTGCGCTGGCGGTGCCGCATCATGAACAGGCTACGCCCGGTCGCCCGCGCCGGCAACAGCACCGTGGCTCGAGTGGGTTCACGCTGACGCCAGCAGCGCACGTGTGACGCACGACCGCTCGCGTCCTGGATCGATGCGACACCTCCGCGTCCTCCCATTCGGACGGTGTGCGCGGGATCACTGCCCTCGCGACCCGCCTAACGCCCCGCGGCGCAACGACTTCGGTGCTTCCGAACCCGGCGGCTACGCTCCTGCCCCTCCTCTCCCCGTCACCCCCGAGGAGGTCGCATGCGTGGGATCCTCGTCACCATCGCCGCGTTCGCGGCGAGCGGCTGCGTCGTGCCGCCCGCGGTCGTCGGCGCGCCGTCGCCCGTCAGCACGGCGGCCGACGGGCGCCTAACGGTCAACGGCCCGGCCGCGCCGGCCGCGTCGTCCCCCGCCGTCGTCACGCCGCCGACGCCGGAGCGGCTCGTCGTCGCGACCGCGGACGATCTCGTCGGGACGCCGTACCGTTATGGCGGCGACTCGCCGGCGCGCGGCTTCGACTGCTCGGGGTTCGTCCGCTGGGTCTACGCGCAGCAGGGGATCGAGCTCCCGCGCACCGCGCGGGCGATGGCGAGCGCGGGGACGCGCGTCCCCGCCCGCCGCGCCGTGCTTCGCCCCGGCGACCTGCTCCTCTTCGCCGAGCACGGACGCATCACCCACGTCGCCATCTTCGTCGGCGACGGCCGCATCGTGCACGCGAGCTCCGGCCGGCGCGTCGTCCGCTACGACGACCTCGACTCCGCGCGTGGCAAGTGGTTCCGTCGCCACGTCGTCTCGGCGCGGCGGGTGATCCTCGCCGATGCGCCGGCGCTGAGCGCGGCGACGGAAGCGCGCTGAGCGCGTGCTACTTCACGCGTCGCCAGACCTCGTCGAACTGCTCCCGCTGGCCGGCCATGCTCTTGTGATACCAGGTGTCGCCCTCGACGCGATACGTGAACGGATACGCGTCCGCCATGCGCCGTGACGAGCTGTACTCGATCTGCTCGGTGTAGAGACCGTTCGACGCGGTGTAGTGTCCCGCGGCCGCGCGGATGAACTGTCCGTTCTCACCGAGCGTGAGGTAGGAGAAGTGCGTCCCGTTGATCACCTTGATCGAGCGAAGCGCCGGCGCCTTGAGGTCGTAGACCACCGAATCGCCGAGCATCGCCTTCGCCGAGACGAGCTCCCAGGTGCCCTCGAGCGGGTTGGGCTGCGGGATGAGCACCGGTATCTGCGTCGCGGGCGCACACGAAGCGATCGCGGCGAGGGAGAGGATGGCGAGCGGAGCCAGACGCATGAGACCCTCCATTCGGGAACGGGCGCGTATGTGACCTCTGCGGATTCTGGCGCGAACAGCAGTCCGGGGCAAGGCAGGCCGGACTCGGCGGCCATCCGACTTCGCCGCGTGGCTCGGCAATGTTGCAACAAGTAAGGCCCTGAACTGATTTGGGGGACCGCCGGGCGAGACCATCTCACCCCGCGCGCCTCCCAAAAACGGTCAATAGCAGTATCCGCGTGCGCAGTACCCAGCCGCCGAGCCTTACCGTCCGATCCAGTACGTCGCCTTGATCAGGAAGACGTTGTCCGGACGGTCGTGGAAGATGTCGCCGTAGTCGCGGCGGAACTGGAAGTCGCCGAACGGGTCGGCGCCCGAGCGTTGCTGCGTCCAGACGAAGAACATCGTCGAACCCGGGCGGTACTCCCAGCGCAGCACCGCGGTGCCGCGGAGCGAGCGGAAGGTGAAGTCGGGGTTGCCGAACTGGATCGGGAACGCGGCGCCTCCCGGTCTGTAGAGCGCACAGTCCCGTCCCGCGACCGTGGCATTGATCGCGTAGCTCGCCACGCGTCCCGTCGAGTCCCGCACCGCGCAGATGGTCCCGATGTCCTTGCCGTACTCCAGCTTCTTCAGGCTTCGCGGCGCGGCGAACTCGCGGAAGCGGCTGTACTTCCCGCTCGCGACGAAGGGCTGCGCGAAGAGCTGCAGCGTCAGGTCGGGGCGGAAGGTCCAGTTGACGCGCGTGTCGAGGGCGACCGTGCGCGTGTCGATGAAGGCGAAGACGTACCGGCGCCCGTAGAAGAGGGTCGCCGAGGGATCGGCCACCGAGCGGAGATACTGCGCGTCTCCCTGGTCGAAGTTGTAGACCGGGCCGACCTGCACGAAGATGCTCGCCGCCGGCTTGAGGGCGACGCCCGGCGCGATGGTGTAGCTCTTCGCCTCTCCGCCGACGCTCGTCGACCCCTCGAGGGTCACGTCGAACACCGCGCGCCGCCGCGCGTCGGTCGAGAGCTGGAAGTGGCCGAAGTCGTAGCCGGTGTGCTTCACCGCGGGGCCGCCGCGCGTCAGGCGGTCGTCGTCGTCGACGAAGCGGTGGATGTAGAAGGTGCGGAGGTTCCAGTAGTTGAGGAACTCCATCCCGTAGTACGCCTGCGCCTGACGGTCGTTGCGCAGCCCGTCGTAGGTGAACTGCTGCTGCCCGCCGACGCTGCTGAAGATGCTGCGGTAGTACTTCGTCGGGACGACGAACTGCCGGCCGATGTTGACGTTCATCCACTTGTAGTCGGCGCGGTTGAGGAAGGCGAGGTCGTTCACCTCGAAGCCGGGGCTGCGCCAGTTCTGCGCGGTCTCCCAGATCCAGTTGCCGTTCTCCTTGGCGAGCCGCGTGTAGAAGCCGTAGCCGCGCAGCGCGGTCCGCGACGGGTCGTAGTCGGCGTCGAACAGTCCGTCGCTCGTCACCGTGCGGTCGGGGCGCTGGAAGTAGTGCGCGCTCGAGCGCTGGGTGAGATCGATCGCCGAGGGCGTGCCGCGGACGTCGGAGACGACCGCGCTCCCGCGCCAGCGGTAGGTACGGCGGTTCCAGGCGTGGCTCCAGTCGAGGCCGACCGCGGTCGCGTTGTCGCGCAGGCGGTTCGCCGAGACGCTGTCGTCGCCTAACGCGCGGACGGTCGAGGTCACGATCGTGCCGATCGTCGTCGCGCCCTGCCGGAACTCCTTCTTCAGCCGTCCGACGAAGTAGTTCGTCAGCGGCTCGACCTCCTGCGTCAGCTCGCGGCTGCTCGGCGTGACGAGGTAGCGCGACTCGACGCGATTGGCCACCGCGTCGAGCACGCCGATCGTGTAGCCGCTGCTCGTGCGGCCGGTGATCTTCGCCG
>DATAIN010000254.1:0-3602 GCA_036262635.1 Gemmatimonadaceae bacterium
CAGCGCGTATAGCCCGTAGAGCAACTCTTGGAGCGTGTCGCCGTCGCCGGCGTCGGTGGCCTCCAGGCGCTCGATCCGCGCGACGATCGCTTCGTGGTCGTGAACCATCGGCACCGCTGCGTCCGCGAAGCCGACCAGCGCTGCCCACTCCGGGTACAGCACTTCCTCCTCCGCGCGCGCGTGCGGCATCAACGTGCCGCGCAAGAATCCGAGGATCCGCGTGCGCAGCGCGTCGCGCTCCTCATCCGAAAGCCGCGGAATCTCGCGCGCCGCGAGAGCGAGGTGCTCGATGTGTTCGAGCAACTCCTTGTGCTCGTGACGAAACGGTTCGGTGGGACGCATGATCTCCCCGCGCTCGTGTGCTCGTGGCCGTATCGCCGTGGTCTAGCACCCAGCACCGTGGCGGACATCCGGAACTCGGCGTTGCCCGCGTCCGGGGTTTCCCGCAACGCCACGGGTTGGCTCTGACGAGAATCTCGTCTGGGGCGCAGGTGAACACGAGCTGAGGCTGCTCGAGTGGTACGACACGGAAGCAAGGCCGCGCCGTCCACCGCGATGTTTGCAGTTCACTACTTACGCTCAGCCATCGAGATCTGAGCGCCGGGCGCCGGGAAGGCGGACGCGGCCTGCACGGGCAACTACGGTCACGCGTCGGTGACCGCGACGGATGTGGATCTCCGAGCTCGCGCCTAGCGTCGATCCATGCCGTCGCATGGAGCTGACGCGCCACGCACGCTGAGACCGCTGCCGTTCGCATCGGAGGATCTCGACCCCACCGAGCAGGTGGACGTGCTGCTGCGCGACCTGCGGTCGTCGCGCTCCGGGCTGTCGTCGCGCGAGGCCGAGCGCAGGCTCGTCCAGTTCGGCCCCAACGCACTGGCGCGGCGGGGCGGCCGACGCTGGCCGGCGGAGCTGGCAACGCAGTTCGTCCATCCGCTCGCGCTGCTGCTGTGGGCGGCGGCGGGCTTGGCATGGGTGGCGGGGATAATCGCGATCGCGATCGCGATCGTCGTCGTGATCGTGCTCAACGCAGGATTCGCGTTCGCGCAGGAGCGCCAGGCGGAGCGTGCGGTCGAGGCGCTCGCCGGGTTTCTGCCGGACACCGCGAAGGTCGTTCGCGACGGGCACGAGCAGGTCGTCGAGGCGAGTGGCCTCGTTTCGGGCGACGTGCTCGTCATCGAGGAGGGCGACCGGATCTCGGCCGACGCTCGGTTGCTTTCCGGCGATCTGGAGGTCGATGTCTCCACGCTCACCGGCGAGTCGCTGCCGGCGTTCCGGTCGGCCGGGTTGCAGGACACGCGTCTGCCGCTGCTGCAGGCCCGCGACCTGGTGTTCTCCGGCACCGTGTGCACGGAGGGGGACGCACGGGCGCTCGTGTTCGCGACCGGGATGCGGACGGAGCTGGGTCGCATCGCGGCGCTCTCCGAGCGCGTGCAGCGCGAGGAGAGCCCGCTCGAGGCGCAGGTGCGGCGGGTCGCGTGGCTGATCGCACTGATCGCCGTGGTGATGGGAATTGCGTTCGTGCCGATCGCGGTGTTCGGCGCTGGCTTGTCCGTGAAGGACTCGGTGGTGTTCGCCGTCGGGCTGCTCGTCGGCAACGTGCCCGAGGGGTTGCTTCCGGTGATCACGCTCGCGCTCGCGGTGGGCGTGCGCGACCTCGTCCGGCGCGGGGCGGTGATCAAGCGCCTCAGCGCCGTCGAGACGCTCGGCTCCACCGACGTGATCTGCACAGACAAGACCGGCACGCTGACCGAGAACCGAATGCGCGTGAGCACCATCTGGACGGCGCCGCAGACGATCGAGCTCGACGCACCCGAGCGCGCGCCGGCACGACTGGACCAGCTCGCCGCGGCGATGGCCTACTGCAACAACGCCCGGCTGCCGGCCATCGGCGATCCGACCGAGCTGGCGCTGGTCGACGCTGCGAAGCGGCTCGGCGTGGAACTCGATCCGGACGTGCGCGCCCGGCGTCGCCTGCGCCAGTTCCACTTCGACCCGGTCCTCAAGCTCATGTCGACGGTCGACGACCGCGACGGCGCGCGCTGGATCGATGCCAAAGGCGCCCCCGAGGCGCTGATGCCCCGCTGCACGAGCATGGTCGACGCCGACGGGTCGGAGCAGGCGCTGGACGCCAACGGGCGTCGCGCACTCGTCGAGCGCACGGAGCAGTACGCCCGGCAGGGGCTGCGCGTGCTCGCCGTCGCCCAGCGCCGGCTCGCGCCGGATGAACCGCTGCCCGAGCGCCGCGAGGACGCAGAACGCGGGCTCTGCCTGCTCGGCCTTGTCGCGATGCTCGACCCGCCGCGCCCCGAGGTCGCGGACGCCGTCGCCGCGTGTCATCTCGCAGGCATTCGAATCATCGTCATCACCGGGGACAACGGGCTCACGGCGGCCGCCATCGCCCACCGAGTCGGGATCGCCGGCGATCAGCCCACGATCGTCACCGGCGAGGAGCTGGACCGGCTCCGCGAGCCCGCACTCGACCGGCTGCTGCGCGAGCACCGCGAGTTGATCTTCGCCCGCAGCTCGCCTGAGGCGAAGCTTCGGATCGCCGACGCCCTGCGCGCGGAGCGTCACGTCGTGGCGATGACCGGCGACGGCGTCAACGATGCTCCGGCGCTCCGCCGCGCCGACATCGGCATCGCGATGGGCCACTCGGGCACCGACGTCGCGCGCGAGGCCTCCACGATGGTCCTCACCGACGACAACTTCGCGACGATCGTCGCGGCCGTGGCCGCTGGGCGACGGGTCTACGACAACATCCGCAAGTTCATCCTCTACATCTTCGCCCACACCACGCCAGAGGTGGCCCCATTCGTGGTGTTTGCCCTCGGCGGCGGGGCGATCCCACTTCCGCTGACCGTCTTGCAGCTGCTCGCGTTCGACGTGGGCACCGAGACCTTGCCGGCGCTCGCTCTCGGCCGCGAGCGCGCCGAGCCGGGCGCGATGGAACGACCACCGCGTAAGCGATCCGAAAGCGTCATCCAACCCGGCATGCTCGTCCGGGCCTGGCTGTTCCTCGGCCCAATCTGCGCGGCGCTCGCACTCCTGGGCTTCTTCCACGTCCTGCGCGACGCGGGGTGGCATCCGGGCGATCCCACCGGAGAAGGCGCGCCGCTGCATCACGCCTATCAGCAGGCCACGACGATGACGTTCCTGGGAATGATCGCCGGCCAGATCGGCACCGCCTTTGCCGCCCGCACTGACCGCGCCTCGCTGCGCTCTATCGGCGCGCTCACCAACCCGCTCCTGCTGTGGGGCATTGCCTTCGAGCTCGCGCTCGCCGCGCTTCTCATCTACGCACCGCCCTTCCAGGCCCTGCTCGGCACTGCCGCGCTGACTCCCGCGATGCTGCTCTTCGTCGTCCCCTACCCGTTCATCGTGTGGGGCGCCGACGAGATCCGCCGCTGGCTCGTCCGCCGCCATGACCGCGCCGTGCGCTCACGCCCGCCGCCGATGGGCCGCGGTTTGTCCGTCTAGGGAGGGTGCGCCGCGATGGCGGGACCGCCATTGGTAAAGAAGGGATCGCCGGTTCGAGTCCGGCAGAGGGCTCTCCGAAAGCCGCCTACAGGGCGGGTTTCTCTTTTGCGGACGGGTCTGAT
>DATAIN010000255.1:0-2074 GCA_036262635.1 Gemmatimonadaceae bacterium
GACGACCTCATCGCCGATCTCGAGCAGGCGCTGCGCAACGCGTGAAACGAAGAGAGGGCCTCTCGCGAGGCCCTCTCCCGCTCGCTCCGTTGGCTGCCCTCAGGGCAGCTGCGGGATGCTCGTGCCGTACTTGGAGTTGATGACGGTGATCAGCGCGCGAGCGATGACCTGATGACCAACTTTGCTCGGGTGAACACCGTCCATCGAGACCGCGGCACCGAATGGCGTCGCAGTATTGCGCAGATCCGGGAGCGTGGCGACGCCACCGCTGGTTTTCAGGGCAGCGAGCACTGAATCCGCGTTCAGGTAGGCGTACCCCATGCTGTCGGCCTTCGCCTTGATGTATGCGTTGTAGCGACTGATGATCGTCGTGAAGGTCGCCTGCTCCGCGGCGTCGAGGATGAACACCTCACCCAACCCCGCCGCCGGCTGATTTCTCACACAGCTGATGACACGCGCGGCATCGCTCGTCTGTGCCGCGAGAGTCCCCACGATCGCGAAGGATACGAGTGCCCCGCTTCCCGCGCAGTTCGGGTGCACGGTAACCGGACGGCTCGCCCCCTGCGCGGCGGTGTTCACCTTCTCCTGAAACGCGTTCCTGAACGCCGTATCGGTGAGCAACGCTTCCGCCAGGAACAGGATCGGCGCTTGTGTCACGTTCACGACCCCGATCAGCACCCCCCTTTCCACTCGCGCCCGAAGCGCATTGGCGGCCGACGCGTACGAGCTGCGAAAGGTGTTCGTGTCGGTGATGCCCGGCGTGCCTACCAGCGTCCGCAGGTTCTTCGCTGCAGTCGTCGTGTCGTTCGCGAACACTGCGACACCCTTCACGCCCGGATCAAGAACGTCGTTGTTTCCAATCCAGACGGAGACGAACGTCGGCTGGGCATCGAGCGCCTTGGTAACCTGTGTCTTGCCGCCAAGAAACAGTGATGTGAGGAAATTCGACCGCGCGGTTGTCGCGGTGGTGAGGTCCGCGACCGCGGCGCCGGGAACGCCGACGTTGTTGAGCACCGCGCTGAAGCTGCTCGGGTTCCGAAGTGCGCAGCCGTTACTCGGCTCGGTCGTCGGATTCCGGAAAACCCCCGCGGTCGGGGCCGGACATCCGGCGCCGGCGAGCGCCGGATACGCGTAGCGCGTGCGCATCTGCTGCGCGACGAGCCGCGCGTAGCTCTCCTTCTGCGTCGCGTCGTTGATGCCCCCCGACTGGTAGCCCGCGGTGATGCTGTTACCGAGCGCGACGTACGAGGTGAAGATGGGGCTCACCGGCGCGGCCGGCCTGAAGATGTCGACGGTGTCCTCGCCGCATGCCGCGATCGTACCGGTGAGCGAGACGGCCGCGAGCGCGGCACCGACGCGAAGCCTGCGAATATTCATCCGAGTTTCTCCGAAACGTGGCGGCGACTAGAGCTGCGCCTTGAGGCTGATGGAGAAGATGTTCGCCTTGAGGCGATAGAACCCCGAGTTGAGCTGCTCGGCCGTCTGCGAGACCGAGGTGCGCTCGATGACGCGTCCGCGACGGCCCTGCGTATCCACGAGCAGGTAGCTCGCGTCGAACGCGAGCGGCGTCTTGCCGAAGGTGAAGGGCAGCCCGACACCGAACGCGTAGTTGACGCGGTCCTGGTCGGGGAGAAGCGGCGTGACCGTAACGTCGGGCGCGGGGGTCTTCACCCACGAGATGCCGCCGCGGAGCGCCACGTTCGCGAGCTTGTGCTCGGCACTGCCGCGCACCGCCCACGAGTCGTCGTAGTCCTCGATCAGCGTGCGGCTGCGCGTACGCGCCGCGCCGAGGAAGGTGACCGGGAGGACGTCGAACTTCGACCAGCGGATGTGCGCACCGTCGACCGAGACGAGCGTGCCCGTCGGCGCGGTGTAGCCGACGCCGAACTGGATCTGCCCGGGATGGGTGATCAAGGTGCGGACCTTCTGCTGCACGAGCGCGCCACCACCGCGGAAGTTGGTGGCGAGGATCGCGTCCCACGGGGTGCCGACGGGAACTCCGAGCTGACCGGCGAGGGTCGCGTCGGCGACGACCAGATTGGTGCCGAGCTGGATGAAGCGCGCCGTCGCGTTC
>DATAIN010000256.1:0-1506 GCA_036262635.1 Gemmatimonadaceae bacterium
GACCGAGCCGCCTCCCCCTCCGCCCGTCCCGGTGCCGCCGCCGATGGCGATCCCTGATCCCCCGCGCGGAGCGCCCGCCGTGCCCGTGATCTCGACCCCCTTGCAGGCGACGAGAGCGGCCGCGAGCAGCGCGGCGGCGACGAGAGCCGCCCGGCGAGCGAGCCGTGAAAGCATCGAGCGCATCGTGGTCACCTCCACTGGATCACCTCGGCGTCGTAGGCGACGCAACCCGTCCCCTACGCTCCGACGAGCTCGGCCAGCTTGTACGCGATCCCGCTCCCGATGAGGGAGGCGACGAGGTTCACCGCGTCGTTGTTCAACCCCGGAATCCCGCGCGCGAGCCGCGTCCGCGAGCCACAGCTGTGCAGGATACGCTCCGTGTATTCTCCGCACCCCATGCAGCGGCGACGCTCCTGCAGCGTCGCGCCGATCACCGTGTCGCCGAGCGCGCCGCTGATCCCCCCGACGAGCGCGCCCCACGCCGCGCCGTGCCCCCAGCGAAGCCCGAAGACGATCGCGGCGGTGATCATCGCTCCCGCCAACATCGCGGCGGTGCCGGGGTTGGTCATCCCCCCGCTCGTACCCGGAGGCACTCGTCGCCAGTTCCAGGCCGAACGGGGCGTGCCGCCGAGCCAGGTGCCGATCTCGGTCGCCCAGGTGTCCGCGGTCGCCGCGGCGAGGGCGCCTGCCCCCGCCGCGCGCCAGAGTGGGCTGGGCATCAGCAGCGATCCCGCCGCGGCCGCCGCGAAGGCGCCGCCATTCACGAAGACCTGTATCGCGTCGCGTGCCGCCCCTTTCTCCACGATCGACGCGGTGCGCCTCGCCTTCCGCTCGCTGCCCAGCCGGGAGAGCGCAGTCGAGGTGAGGAAGTAGACCACCAGCAGCGCACCCCAGTCCCAACCGGCCGCGACCGCGATGCTGCCGATGAGGGCCGCGGCGAGGGCGCCGGAGGTCGTGAGCGCGCGCGCCTGGCGCGCCGCCATGGAGACCGCGAGGGCGAGGATGACCCCCGCCGCCACCCGCGCGATCAGTCGTCGCGCTCCGAGCGCTCGCCGCGGGTGCGCAGCGTTCGCTCGATCCGCGCTTTGAGTGCTTCGGTCGCCGGGGTGTTCGTTCGGCGGGAGCGCACGGCGCGGAGGAAGGCTCGCTGGTGCTTGGTCCGCGCGAGACACGCCTCGCACACCGCGAGGTGCTCGCGCACCCAGGTGTCGAGGCTCGGCGGAAGCTCGCCATCGAGATGCTCGAGGAGCCGGGCCATGACGCCCTCGCACTCGGAACCGGGCTTCGATGACTCGCTCATGGCTCGGTTCGGGGTGGGAGAGACAGGCTCGGGGATTGGAAAGAGCAAATGTGCGATCCTCGACAGGCGATGACAAGCGGGCCTTCAAGGGTCGAACGTCTCAGAACGGAGAGGGTTCCCGTTCCCTCATCCCTCGTCACTTCGACGTGGGAGGGCGCTGCCGCGGCAGACTCGGGGACGTGGGAAGCCTTCGCTCGCTACGCTCG
>DATAIN010000257.1:0-1823 GCA_036262635.1 Gemmatimonadaceae bacterium
ATCACCTCACCCGCGTCGGGATCACCTGCGCCCTCTGCCACTCGACGGTGGACAACGCCTTCGCTCCCGGAATCGGTCACCGGCTCGACGGCTGGCCGAACCGCGACCTCAACGTCGGCGCGATCGTCGCGCTCTCGCCCGCGCTGCCCGCCGACAAGAAGGCCGTGTACAACTCGTGGGGACCGGGGATGTACGACCCGCGCTTCAACTTCGACGGGAAGAGCATGCCCGTCGTGATCCCGCCGGCGTTCGGGCTCCGCGACGTGCGTCTGGAGATCTACACCGGCGACGATACCGTCTCGTACTGGAACGCCTACGTCGGGATCACACAGATGCACGGCCACGGCACCTTCGTCGATCAGCGGATCGGCGTGAGCATCCACAACCCGCCGGAGAACCTGACGAGGGGCAAGCTGGCCGCCCTCCGGGCGTACCAGTTCAGCCTCGGGAAGCCGGCCCCCGGAACCTTCGACGCCGCGGCCGCGGCGCGCGGACAGGCCGTGTTCACCGGCGCGGGGACCTGCTCGAGCTGCCACGTCGGCGCCACCTTCACCGACGTGAACGGCCTGAAGCTTCATTCGCCGGCGGAGGTCGGCCAGGACGCGGCGTACGCCGCGCGCAGCGTGACGAAGATGTATCGCACGACGCCGCTCCGCGGGCTGTATCATCCACCGCAGCTCCAGGGCCCGTACTTCCATGACGGCCACGCGAAGACGCTGGCGGAGGTCGTCGACCATTACGTCACGAAGCGGGGATTGGCGCTGACGGCGCAGCAGAAGACCGACCTCGTGGAGTACCTGAAGTCGCTCTAGCGGCACCCACCTTCACCAGAACAGGGGGAACATCGAATGCCGACGAAAGATGCGCGCGTCGCGGGGATGATCCTGCTCGTCGCCGGTACCGCGATCGCCGCATGCAAGCAGAAGGACAGCTACGCCACCGCGGACACGACCACCACCACGGCCGCGGGCGCCGTCCAGCGCGACAGCGGCGCCGCGGCGGGCGGCGGCGGACTCACCGACCCGAACATCGTCTACATCCTCGACCAGGCGAACGCCGCCGACAGCGCGCGTGGAAAGCTCGCCGAGAGCAAGGCGACGAGCGCCGAGGTGAAGCAGTTCGGCCGCCTGATGATGGGCGAGCATCACTCGCTCCGCGAGCAGGGGCAGCAGCTCGCGAAGAAGCTCGGCGTCACCCCGCAGGCGCCGTCCGGGGACCGGAGCGAGGCCGGCGCGCGTCAGGAGATGGACAGCCTCGACGCGGTGCAGAAGGGAAAGAGCTGGCACAAGGCGTACATCGATTACGAGGTGACGTACCACCAGCAGGTGCTCGAGACGGCGACGAAGGCGTTAGGCGCTGCGCAGAACCAGGAGCTGAAGGACCTGATCCAGAAGGCGGCGCCGGTCATCCAGCACCATCTCGATCGCGCGAAGCAGATCCAGCAGAAGCTCGGCGGCGCGACGGCGTGAGCGACGCGCCTTCCACCCCGCCGGGCCCCGACCTGGCGAATGGAATCCCGTCCGCCGACCTGGCGGACGGGGCGATGATCGCGGGCCGCGTCGGTGACGATGCCGTGCTCCTCGCACGGGTGGGCGAGGAGATCTTCGCCGTCGGCGCGACCTGCACGCATTACGGCGGGCCGCTCGCCGAGGGAGTCCTCGAGAATGGGCGCGTGCGCTGCCCATGGCACCACGCGTGCTTCGACCTCCGCACCGGCGACGTCGCGCGCGCGCCCGCGCTTCGCCCGCTCGCCCGCTGGGCGGTGGAGCGACGCGGCGACCGCATCGTCGTCGGCGCGAAGATCGAGCCGCGCGATCCGGAGC
>DATAIN010000258.1:0-1544 GCA_036262635.1 Gemmatimonadaceae bacterium
AAGGGGCCGCCACGAACGACGAAGGGAGCCGGTAACCCGGCTCCCTTCACAGACCGTTCGAGACCTATCCGCTTACGCCGGCTGAGCGCGCGAGTCGCCGAAGGCGAGAATCGGATAGAAGATGAACGGGAGCAGCCAGAGACCGATGCCGAAGCCAGCGCCCTTGCCGAAGCGCTTCGCGACGTTGATCGAGACCAGGATGAGAACGAAGAAATTCACGATCGGGATGAGCAGCCCGACGACCCACCACCCCGACATCCGCGCCACCTTGCAGAGGAAGTAGAGGTTGAGAATCGGCACGATCGACGCCCATCCCGGCTGGCCTGCCTTCGTGAACATCTTCCACCACGACGCGACCATCAGAATCAGAAACGCCAGATACACCAGCATGAAGACCGGACTCGGTCTCTCGCCTGAATACTGCCCGTACTGCGCGATGATGTGCGGGGCCACCTGTGAGCTCCTTGCTCGAGTTGATGTGGGGACCAGCCTGCGGGCTGCCCCAAACGACGATCGAGCCGTGCCGCCCATCACAGGGCGGCGACCGCTAGGCGGCCAGGACGGGCAGGGAGGGGCGGGCGGCCTGCGAGCGCTCTATCACCCCGCCGCCGAGCACGCGGTCGCCGTCGTAGAGCACGAGCGACTGTCCCGGCGCGATCGCGGCCAGCGGCTCGTCGAGGGCGAGCTCGATCTCGCCGTCGCCGGTCCTCAGGATCTCCGCGGCGGCCGGCGTCGCGCGGTGGCGAACCTGCACGGCGACGCGGGCACCGGCGCCTAACGGGTCGACGAGCCAGCGCATCTCGCGCGCGACCACGCCGCGGCCGAGCAGTGCCTCGCGCGGCCCGATCACCACCGACCGCGACTCGGCGCGGATCTCGACGACGTACATCGCCTCGGCGAAGCCGCCCGGCAGCCCCTTCCGCTGGCCGACCGTGTAGCGCGCGAAGCCATGATGCTCGCCGACGACGCGCCCGTCCGTCGTCACGAAGGGGCCACGCGCCAGCGATGGCGTCTCATTGCCCAGACGCGCGGCGATGACCTTCGCGTGATCGCCGTCGGGCACGAAGCATATGTCCTGCGACTCCACCTTCTCGGCGACGACGCGCAGCCCGAGCGCCCGCGCGCGCGCGCGCGTCTCCGGCTTCGTCAGCGCGCCCACGGGGAGCAGCATTCGCGGCAGCACCGCGCGGTCGATCCCCCAGAGGAAGTAGCTCTGGTCCTTCGACGGATCGAGCCCGCGATGGAGGACGCCGTCGATCATCCGCGCATAGTGCCCGGTGGCGACGAGCTCGGCGTCGATCGCGTCCGCCTTGCGCACGAGGTCGCGGAACTTCGTGAAGGTGTTGCACCGCACGCAGGGGATCGGCGTCCGGCCACGCGCGTACTCGGACACGAAGTCGTCGACGACGTCACGCCCGAACGCCGACTCCATGTTCAGCACGTAGTGCGGGATGCCGAGGTGGTCGCAGACGCGCCGCGCGTCGTTCACCGAGTCGAGCGAGCAGCAGGGCCGGTCGGGCAGGTCGCCGTCGTGGCAGAAGAGC
>DATAIN010000259.1:0-3923 GCA_036262635.1 Gemmatimonadaceae bacterium
CGTCATCGCCAGCGAGGAGAACCAGAAGACGAGCATCGCCCCGAGCAGCCCGGCCACGAAGACGTACGGCTTCGAGAGGTCCACCGTCAGCACTTCGCCGGTGTAGTTCCGGACTTCGTCGAGGTACGCCGAGAAGAGCAGGAACGCCGCGAGCGCCGCCGAGCCGATCGCGTAGCCCTTCGTCAGCGCTTTCGTCGTGTTGCCCACCGCGTCGAGGCGGTCGGTCTTGTCACGCACGCTCTCCGGCGCACGCGACATCTCGACGATCCCGCCCGCGTTGTCGGTGATCGGACCGAAGACGTCCATCGCGAGGATGTAGCCGGCGGTGCCGAGCATCCCCATCGTCGCGACGGCGGTTCCGAACAGACCGCCGATCGCCTCGCCCTGCTCGTTGGTCAGCCCGCTCGTCTGGCCGAGGATGTAGCTCGCGATGATCGCGATGCCGATGGTGATCACCGGCATCACCGTGCTCTCCATCCCGACCGCGAGGCCGGCGATGATGTTCGTCGCCGGGCCGGTCTGGCTCGCCTCGGCGATTCCCAGCACGGGGCGGTAGCGATACTCGGTGTAGTACTGCGTGATGAACACGAACGCGATCGACGTCGCGATCCCGATCAAGCCGCAGATGAAGAAGTGCCACCACGCGTCCGGCGCGCCCGGCGCCTGCAGCAGCTGGCGCGCGGCGAAGAAGAACACCACCGTGACGAGCGCCGCGGTGACGTAGTAGCCGAAGTTCAGCGCCTTCATCGGGTCGGCGTCCTCGCGCGTCCGCACGACCATCACCCCGATGATCGAGCAGATCAGCCCAAGCGCCATGATCACCAGCGGGAAGAGGATCCCGTTCATCCCGAAATGCCGGTAGAGCAGCACGCCGAGGATCATCGCGCCGATGTTCTCCGCCGCCGTGGACTCGAACAGGTCCGCGCCGCGGCCCGCGCAGTCGCCGACGTTGTCGCCGACGAGATCCGCGATCACCGCCGGGTTGCGCGGGTCGTCCTCGGGAATTCCCGCCTCGACCTTCCCGACCAGATCCGCGCCGACGTCCGCGGCCTTGGTGTAGATACCGCCGCCGAGCTGCGCGAACAGCGCGACGAACGACGCGCCGAAGCCGTAGCCGACGATGAGGAACGGAATACGCTGCGCCCACTCGTCGCCGCTCATCCCGGCCGGAGTGAACGCCTTCAGCAGCGCGAACAGCCCGCCGACGCCGAGGAGGCTCATCGCCACCGTGAACAGCCCAGAGACCGCGCCGCCGCGCAGCGCGGTCTGCAGCGCGCCGTTCAGCGAGGTCATCGCCGCCGACGCGACGCGGATGTTCGCGCGGATCGAGATCCACATGCCCATGAAGCCCGCGATGCCGGAGCTGATCGCGCCGAGCAGGAAGGAGCCGGTGACGTAGAGGGCGAGGGTGCGCGCGTTGCTCACCGGGTCATGCTCGGTGGTCGCGCGGAAGAACCCGTAGCCGACGCCGATGATGATCGCGACGACGACCGAGAGCACGGCGATGGTCTTGTACTGCCGCGCCAGATACGCCTCGGCGCCCTGCTGGATCGCGTTCGAGATCCGCTGCATCTCCGGCGTCCCGCGGCCGCGAGCGAGCACCCAGCGCGCAAGCCAGGTCGCGAAGAGCAGCGCGAAGACGCTGCAACCGAGCACGATCCACAACAGGTTCGACTGCGATGAAGTCATGTTACTGGTGAAGAGAGTGGAGCAGGAACGGCGCGCCCGTCAGGCACGCCCGTCAGGTACCGTCGCCGGCCCGCGTCCCTCGACGCTCCGCCACGCGAAGTACACGGGAACACCGAGCAGCACGAGCACGAGCCCCGAGAAGGCCTGCGTGCGCGTCTTGTCGGCAATGAGCAGGATGATCGCGACCGCGAGCGCGAGCACGATGTACAGCGCGGGAAGCAGCGGGTAGCCCACGGCGCGATACGGGCGCGGCGCGTCCGGACGCTTGCGCCGGAGGATGAACAGCCCCGCCGTCGTCGCGACGTAGAAGAGCAGCGCGGCGAAGATCACGAAGTCGAGGAGCTGTCCGTAGGTGCCCGTCAGGCAGAGGATGCTCGTCCAGACCGACTGCGCGATGAGCGCCGCGGCGGGCACGTGATTGACGTTGAGCCGTCCCGCGCGCGCGAAGAACAGCCGGTCGCGCGCCATCGCCCAGTAGACGCGCGCCCCCGCGAGAATCAGCCCGTTGTTGCAGCCGAAGGTCGAGATCAGGATCGCGACCGCCATGATCGTCGCCGCCGCGCCGCCGAAGATCATCTCCGCCGCGGCGGTGCCGACGCGGTCCTGCGTCGCGTACTGGATCCCGCGCTCGATCACCGTCGCGCCGTTGGGCGTCCCGTGCAGCGGGAGCACGCTCAGGTACGAGAAGTTCGCGATGACGTAGAGCAGGCAGACGAGGCCGGTGCCGAAGAGCAGCGCGCGTGGCAGGTTCCGCTGCGGCTGCTGCACCTCGGCGGCGGCGAAGGTGACGTTGTTCCAGGCGTCGCTGGAGAAGAGCGACCCCACCATCGCCGCGCCGAAGGCGAGCACGAACGCGCCCGTGATTCCCGAGAAGCCGCCGAAGTTTCCGTCGCCGAAGTTGGCGGCGACCGCGGTGGCGTTGCGGCCGATGGTCAGCCCGAGGAGGATCAGCGCGCCGAGCGCGAAGGTCTTCACCCAGGTCAGCGTCGTCTGGACGAGCTTCCCTTCGCGCACGCCGCGCAGGTTCACCCAGGTCAGCACCCAGATCATGATCAGCGCGACGAGCCGCTGCGGGGTGAGGCCGAGCTGGATGCTCTGCGTCGCGGCGTCGCGGCAGCCTAACGCGGCGACGCAGACGTCGGCGCGCGGGAACCAGCCGAACCGCTCGGGCGACACCGCGGGCCAGAGCACCCCGAGGAAGCGACCGAAGGCGACCGCGACCGCGGCGATCGTTCCCGTCTGGATCACGACGAACAGCGTCCAGCCATAAAGAAAGCCCATGAGATGACCCATGGACTCGCGCAGGAAGACGTACTGGCCGCCCGCTCGGGGATACATCGCCGCGAGCTCGCCGTAGGCGAGGGCGCCGAGCACCGTCATCACGCCGGAGAGGACCCAGGCCATGATCAGCCAGAAGGGCGATCCGACCTGCCGCGCGATGTCGGCGGAGACGAGGAAGATCCCGGAGCCGATCATCGAGCCGGCGACGAGCATCGTCGCGTCGGTCAACGTCAGCGCCTTGACGAATTCAGCCTGCGAGTTGGCAACCGCGTCGGGCGCGGCGGCAACGCTGCTCATTCGAATCCCTCGATGTGGGTGCGCGGCGTCGCGGGCGGGAAGGCGATGCCACGACGCGGGTTACGGACGCGTCAAGTTATACGGCATGGCAGGGGTTGGCTAGGCTCGCGCGCGGGTTCTGACGGGCGCTGCGGCGAGCGGATGAGGCGCGAGCCCTCGGGCTCGAGCGGGCCTCGCGCTACAGGAAGTACTCGATCTGCGTTCGCGCGCGCACGGGCGTCCCGTCGCGCTTCACCGCGGGGCGGAAGCGGATCTTCGCGAGCGCATCGCGCAGCTTCCGGTTGTAGCCGCCGTCGCGCGTCTCGTTGAAGTCGACGCTGATCACGCGCCCCGTCGTGTCCACTTCGAACTCGGCGACGAGCGTGTAGGGGCGGATCTTCGAGGGAACGGGGGTCGGCGGCAGGAAGAGCTGCGTCGGCTGCGGGGGATAGACGCTGTCCGCTCCCCCGCCCGTCCCCGGTCCGTTCGCGCTGCCGATCCCGGTGCCAACTCCAGAACCGATCCCCCCGCCGCTTCCCGGCCCCGCACCGCCGGTTCCGCTCGCGTCGCCGCTCCCCGCGGCGGCGCCACTCGTCGGCGCGTCCTGCGGAGGGGGTGTCGCCTGCGGCTGCACGGTTGCAGGGGTGGGCTGCACCACCTCGGGCTTCGGCGGCACC
>DATAIN010000260.1:0-12779 GCA_036262635.1 Gemmatimonadaceae bacterium
AGGGATTACGGAATCGTGAACGAGAGGTGAAGTGTTGGTGTCGTCGAGAGACGAGAGAACCTGAGAAACCGCGATGGGAGACGAGAGTGACTCCGATCTCTCGTCGAGAGACGAGAGAACCTGAGAAACCGCGATGGGAGACGAGAGTGACTCCGATCTCTCGTCGAGAGACGAGAGGATGACGAGAGAGGAGAGACGAGAGGAGGACGAGAGAACAGAGAGGAGAGAGGACGAGAGACGCCCATCGACCAGCTCTCATCTCTCAGAGGTCCGACTCTGAACTCCCATCGCCCTCAGCTCGCTGTCTCTCCGGTCTCCCATCGCGGTTTCTCATGTTCTCTCGTCTCTTCGACGAGAGACGGCGACGAGAGACCGCGACGAGAGGGGAGAAAACACGACGCGCCGGAGCATCGCTCCGGCGCGTCGTGTTTTCCAACCCGCGCAACGATCAGGTGTTCTCGTCGATCTTGCGCTCCGCCTTGCCGAACTGCTGCTGCACCTTGCCGGCCACGCGCTCGGCCTTGCCCTTGAGCTCCTCGCTCTCGTTGCCGGTGACGTCGGCGACGTTGTCGCGAATGGTGCCCTTGGCTTCGCGGATCTTGCCCTTCGCCTGGTTCTCCAGGCCGTCCTGCTCGAGGTCCTTCGCCATGGTGGTTATCTCCATCGAGTAGTGGCGCCGTGGCGCCTGCACGAGACGACACCCCTCCGGCGGCGTCTCTTTCCGTACCGTCGTAAAAGCAAGCGTCGTGCCCACCCCGGCCGGCGGACGGGACTACACGCGCCGCCCGCACCAGGTAGATTTCGCCGGCACGGCACGCCGTACGCGATAGCATCGCCTGGCAGACGCGTACGTCTTTTCGCGCCTTTGCTTTACAATGAAGCCTCATCCATGAGCGCAGAGCCCGCCCGGCGTGCGTCGGATCCAGCGGCAAAGAAAGTGACCGATACAGTGAACGAGACGACCGCCGCGCCGGATGCGACGGCCGTCACAGCCCCTCCGCCGCACGGAGCAGCGATGAGCGCGGTCGGACATCGCGAGCACCCCGAAGCTCATCCCACAGGGAAGCGACTCCTCGTCCTCGGGCTCACCGCGCTGGGCGTCGTCTACGGCGACATCGGGACGAGCCCACTCTATGCGCTGCGCGAATGCTTCAAGCCCGAGTACGGGCTCGACGCGACGCGCGCCAACGTCCAGGGCGTGCTCTCGCTGATCGTCTGGTCGCTGCTCTTCGTCGTCAGCGTGAAGTACATCGTCTTCATCATGCGCGCCGACAACCGCGGTGAGGGCGGCATCCTCGCGCTCCTCGCGCTGCTCCTCCAGCGCACGCACCGGACGAGCGACTCGCGCACGCGCACCGTGCTGATCATGCTCGGCCTCTTCGGCGCCGCGCTGCTCTACGGCGACGGGATCATCACGCCGGCCGTCTCTGTCCTTTCCGCCGTCGAAGGCATCGAGGTCGCCACTCCCGCCTTCGCGCACTGGGTCGTGCCGCTGACGCTGGTCATCCTGTTCGGGCTGTTCATGTTCCAGCGGCTCGGAACGGCGCGCGTCGGGGTCACCTTCGGACCGGTGATGCTCCTCTGGTTCGCGGCGATCGCGATCCTCGGGCTGCGCGAGATCGCGAGCTCCCCGGCGATCCTCTGGTCGCTCAACCCGGCGCACGCGATCAACTTCTTCCTCGAGCACAACATCCGCGCCTTCTTCGTGCTCGGCGCCGTCGTCCTCGCCGTGACCGGCGCGGAGGCGCTGTACGCGGACATGGGACACTTCGGCAAGCGTCCCATCCGGCTCGCCTGGTTCGCGATCGCGCTTCCCTGTCTGCTGCTCAACTACTTCGGCCAGGGCGCGCTCGTCCTCCGCAACGTCGACGCGAAGGGGAGCCCGTTCTGGATGCTCGTCCCGCAGCCGCTGCTCATCCCGATGGTGGTGCTCGCGACGCTCGCCGCGATCATCGCTTCGCAGGCGCTGATCTCCGGGGCGTTCTCGCTCACCCAGCAGAGCGTGCAGCTCGGCTACTCGCCGCGCGTGCAGATCATCCACACCTCGCGAAAGGAAGCGGGGCAGGTCTACATTCCCGAGGTGAACTGGGCGCTGATGGTCGGCTGCCTGGTGCTCGTCGTCGCCTTCCGGAGCTCGGGCGCGCTGGCCGCGGCGTACGGCATCGCGGTCACCGGGACGATGGCGATCACCTCGATCCTCTACGCGGTCGTCGCGCGGTCGCAGTTCGGGTGGTCGCGGACCCACGTCGCCGCGCTCACCGCGCTCTTCCTCCTCGTCGACGTCGCGTTCCTGCTCGCCAACGTGATCAAGGTCGAGCACGGGGGCTGGGTGCCGCTCGTCATCGCGATCGTCATCTTCACCCTGATGAGCACCTGGAAGCGCGGCCGGCAGCTGCTCGGCGAGCTGCTCGCCCGCGGCTCGCTCCCGCTCAACCTCTTTCTCGAGGACGTCGAGCGCCGGCGCCCGCCCCGCGTGCCTGGCACCGCGGTGTTCATGACCTCGTCCGCCGCGGGCGCACCGGTCGTGCTTCTCCACCACCTGAAGCACAACAAGGTGCTGCACCAGCAGGTGGTGCTGATGTCCGTGACGGCGGAGGAAGTGCCCGAGATCCCGCAGAGCCAGCGCGTGACGCTCGAGGAGCTCGGCCACGGTTTCTTCCGGCTCCAGGCGCGGTACGGCTTCATGGAGTCCCCGGACGTCGAGGACATCCTGCACTGCGCCACCGAGGCCGGACTGCAGGCGAAGCCGCAGGAGACGAGCTTCTATCTCGGTCGCGAGCGGCTCATTCCGCGCAAGAAGGGCGGGATGCGGAAGTGGCGGAAGAAACTCTTCGTCCTGATGTCGCGCAACGCGCGCTCGGCGACGGAGTTCTTCAACATCCCGCCTAACCGCGTGGTGGAGCTGGGGACACAGCTGGAGTTCTGACGAGGGAGCGGCGCGCGGTTTTGCGAGGTCGGGACCGGCACTCGAGCGACGGGATGGTTGATACCGTGGGGCCGGGGAGGCGGTGGGGATGGGAGGACGGTGAGGGTGCACTGCGGACGCGCTTTCCCTGCAGCTCTTCCCGCCTCACCCGCTCGGCGTACCACAGTGCGGTTGTAGTTACCCCATTGAAGCCCTGAGAAGTTGCCGGGAGAATTCTTCTGCGATTCTCCACATCGCCGCGCAGGCGTTGTCGATGCGGTGGGCCCTTCAGTGGGCGGCTTTCATCGGGTAACTGCACCCGCATTCAGGGAATGCCCGAGGCAGTGAGGCAGTGAGGCGGTGAGGACGGCCGGGAGGAGTGCTTCGATGCGTGTGCAGTTGTAGTCCTCCCCTACCTCCCCGCCTCGGCGTACCCAAGAGTGGTTGCAGTTACCCCATCAAAGCCCTAAGCAGTTGAAGAGCCGCCTTGCCGAGCCGCCGTTGCCGAACCGCCCGGCCTCCCCCAGCCACGCCGCAGCGCCACCTCACAGTCACCGCATGCTCCGACCCTCTCTGATCGTTCGCGCCGCCGCGCTCGTGCTCTGCGCGGCTCCCGCCCTCCTCTCCGCCCAGCGGGCGCCGAGCGACTCGGTCCGCGACGATCGGGCGTTCTCGTTCTACGAGCGCGGTCCCTATCGCGCGGGCATCCCGCGCCCCGAGCAGATCCTCGGCTACGACGTCGGCGAGATGAACACGCAGTTCGCCTGGCAGGAGAAGGTGCTGCTGGCGATCGCCGACGCGGCGAAGGACCGCGTGCGCGTCGAGGAGATCGGGTCGAGCTACGAGCGGCGGACGATGCGGCTCTACATCGTGTCGGCTCCGGAGAACCTGGCGCGGCTCGACGCGATCCGGCGCGATCTCGATCGGCTCGCCGATCCGCGCGGTGCATCGCAGGCCGAGCTCGACGCCGCGGCGGCGCGCACTCCGGCGGTCGTGATGATCAACGAGAGCGTGCACGGGAACGAGGCGCCGGGGTTCGAGGCGGCGATGCAGACGCTGTATCAGCTCGCGGCGAGCGAGGAGCCGGCGACGCTCGACATGCTGAAGAACACCATCGTCGTGCTGAACCCGAGCACCAACCCCGATGGCCACGAGCGCTTCGCGGTCTGGTACAACTCCATCGGCGTGCGGACCCCGGACACCTTCTCGCTGGAGAAGGACGAGCCGTGGAGCGTCCAGGGGCGATTCAATCACTACCGGTTCGACATGAACCGCGACGTGATGACGACGACGCAGCGCGAGGCGCAGACGCTCGTGCGCGCGATGCTGCGCTGGCATCCCATGGTGGCGATCGACCAGCACGGACAGGTGAGCACGTACTTCTTCCCGCCGACGGCCGCGCAGCTGAACCAGAACTTCGGCCAGGATTTCGTCCGCTGGATGGAGATCTACGGGCGCGGGAACGCGACGGCGTTCGATCGCTACGGCTGGATGTACTACTCGCGCGACATCTTCGATTTCTTCGGACCCTTCTACTGGGACAGCTGGCCCTCGCTCGGCGGGGCGATCGGGATGACGTACGAGACGGACGGCGGCGGCTGGAAGGGAATTCTCTGGCGGCGCGAGGACGGCTCGATCGTCTCCTTCCGCGACGGGATCGCGAAGCATTTCACGACCGCGCTGGCGACGATCCAGACGACGGCGGCGCGCCACGCCGAGCGGGTACGCGACTATCTGGCGTTCCGCCAGGGGGCGATCGCGGCGGGGCGCTCGGGGACGATGAAGCGCGTGGTGCTCGTGCCGGGGAACGATCCGGGCCGCGCGGCGGAGCTCGTGGCGACGCTGCTCCGCGGCGGAATCGAGGTCCGGCGCGCGCGTGGCGGCTTCTCCTCCTCCGCGGCGCACGCCTATGCGGACGACGCGGTCGGTGCCCGCCGCTTCGACGCCGGCGCGTACGTGATCGACCTCGCGCAGCCACAGGGGCGCGTCGCGAAGGCGGTGCTCGAGCCGAATGCCGGCTTCGACTCGGCGTTCGTGCAGGCGCAGCTGGCGCGATACGGCCGCAACATCCGCCGCGGGGCGAACGCGCCGCGCGAGGGCTACGAGTTTTACGACGTCACCGCCTGGTCGCTTCCCGTGACCTTCGGCGTCGAGGCGTACTGGACGGAGGACGCGCCTGACGTCGACGGCGATCTGCTCCAGCTGCCGGGGGAGGAGCCGTCGCTCCCGCAGGCGCAGACCACGGCGCGCCGGGTGGGCGGCGAGCTGCTGCCGGTGGACATCGCGAGCGGCGTCGTGGGCGGGATCGCGACTCGCCCGAAGTCGGCGTACCTGTTCACCGCGGAGCGCAACGGATCGGCGCGGCTCGCCTATCAGCTGCTGCGCGAGGGATATCGCGTGAGCGCGGCGACGCGCCCGGTGGAAGCGGACGGAAAGAGCTGGCCGCGCGGCACGTACATCGTGCGCATCGCCCGCAACGACAGCACCCTTCCGGCGCGGATCGACGCGCTGGCGCGGGAGAGCGGCGTCGAGGTGACGGGGGTGAACAGCGCCTTCAGCACCTCGGCGCAGTACGGGATCGGCTCCGAGATCACGGCCGATCTCAGGGCGCCGCGCGTCGCGCTGGTCGGCGACGAGGGAGTGAGCCAGACGAGCTACGGGGCGATCTGGTGGTCGCTCGAGCGGCGGTACGGGATCCGCTTCACCCCGGTGGCGATGCGCTGGCTCGCCTCCGGCGACCTCTCGGCGTTCAACGTGATCATCATTCCCGACGCCTCGGGGGGAGTCCTCAACCGCACGTTAGGCAAGGAGGGCGCGGACCGGCTGCGCGCCTGGATGCAGGCCGGCGGGACGCTCGTGACGATGGCCGGCTCGTCGGAGTGGGCGGCGCGCGAGAGCGTGAACCTGACGAGCGCGCGGACTGTCGGCGCCGGCGCGGAGCGCGACACCGCCGGGATCCCCGCGGCGACGGTGGACAGCGCGGCGGCGAAGGCGCGCGGGCGCGAGAAGACGCGCGACCGCTCGCAGGCGCAGGACGACCTGCTCGCCGCGACCAGTCCGACGGCGAGCAACGCCGCGCCGATCGAGCTCGCCGGGAGCCACTTCGACGTCGTGCTCGATCGCACGCACTGGCTGACGCAGGGCTACGAGCAGCCGCGCATCACCGTCATGATGGCGGGAAGCAGCTTCTTCAAGCTGTCGAAGGAGGGCGCGAACGTCGGCGTCTTTGCCGCGACGGGAAAGCTCCATCGCGCCGGCTTCGCCTGGCCGAACAACACGGAGCGGCTGCTGCGCGGGACCGCGTTCCTGATCGAGGAGCCGATCGGCGACGGCCATCTCGTGCTCTTCGCCAACGAGCCGATGTTCCGCGGCTGGTGGCGCTCGCTCGACCGGCTGGTGCTGAACGCGGTGCTGCTCGGGCCGGCGATGTAACGGCGGGGGCCAGGTGTCGGGCACGGCGGTGGTGGCAACCGCGGTCCCTGACGCCCGGCCCCTGGCCCCCCCGTTCGTTCAGCGCGTGATCGCCAGCTTCCGACCTTTCCGCAGGACGACGAGCTCGCGGGCGTCGTCGGGGGTCGAGTCGCTGTCGCGGACGCAGGTGCCGTCCACGGAGATGATCACGTCACCCGCGTGCAGCGCGCCCCACTGGCCGGTGGCCTCGAGCACGAGGTAGCCGTTCTCGCTTCCCTTCCCGAGGTACTCGGCGAGCTCCGGGGTCACCGGCGCCAGGGACAGACCGGGGCCGCGAATGAGCGTCGAGGCGTGCGCCGCGTCCGCGTCACGCATCGCATCGACCATGTCGGTGGACCAGACCGCGCTCGCGACCGGGGTCGCCCTGGTCATCGCCGCGGCCTTCGACACGAAGGTGCGCGTCGATGCCCGCGCACGATCCGCGGCGGCTGCCTCGGCGGCGCGCGCCGCGTCGAGGGCGCGCTCGACGTCCACCTGCGCGTCGACGTCATTCAGCTCCTCGACGTCGTCGAGCTCCTCGATGTCATCGTCGTCCATGTCGAGGGAGTTGATGCGGATGCGCGGGGCGATGGCCGGCATCGGGGGCATGGGCGGGATCGCGGGAACGGGGGCAATCATCGGCGTGCCGTCCCAGGTGAACGCGCCGCGGCCGAAGACCCGGACGCGCCGGTCGTTCTTGTAGACTTCACTCGCCTTCACCGCGGTGACGCTGACGTTCTTCACCTCGCCGCCGCTCCAGACGCGGAGCTGCACCTTGTCGCCCGCCTTCACGCCGCGCATGACGCGCTGGAAGCGGCTGACCATCGTCGAGCCGACCCAATCGTCGCCGACGTCGTCACGGTTGACGCGCAGGTCGGTGCCGTTGACCGAGACGATGCGGTCGCCCTCGACGATCCCCGCCTTCTCGGCGGGCCCGTCTTCCTTGATGGAGCCGACGAAGACGCCGAGGGTGTCGCGCTTCGAGCCGCTCGAGCTGAGCTGGAAGCCGAGCACCGCGCGATCGTCCTCGGAGTTGTCGCGGAAGAACCGGGCGGGCATGAGACTGTCGCGGGAGACGGTCTTCACGCGGACGTTCCTGTACTGGCCGTCGGCGTAGACGCGAAGCTCGACCTCGGTCCCCGGCTCGACCTTCCCGAGCTCGCGGGTGAGACGCCGTGCGGTGATCCCCTGCATGTCCTCCTCACCCGCGTCGGCCGCGGCGAGGCGCAGGTTCACTCCGTTGATCGCCGCGATGCGATTGCCCTCGACGATGCCGGCCTTCTCGGCGGGACCGTTCGGGGTGACGCTCGTGACGAGGAGGCCGAGGGTGTCGCGAATCCCGCTCGACGAGGTGCTGACGCCGATCATGGAGCGGGGACTCTGCGCGTCCATCAGCATCCGGTAGGCGCGAGGGGCGACGTCGGCCTCGATGATCGCCCTGCTCTCCGCCTTGGAAGGCTTGTCCTTGTTCTTGTCTTTCGTGTCCTGCGCCTGGAGCGCGACCGCGGAAACGACGAGCGCGCTGGCCAGCAGTGGGAGGGTCCGCATGATTCCTCTACGAAGAAGTCGGCAAAGGGGGTACGCCGGATAGACACCGGCCAGCGGGAGGAGGGTTTCCGGGCCCTCGGCGATCCTGACATGACGTCGGGTGTACGCCACGTTACCGTGGTGCGCGGATGCCAGTCCTGTGGTCGCGTCCGGCGGCGCGATTCATGCGCTTTGCGCGCCGCGACCAATCTGTTTATTCTCGGTCGTGTCGAATTCGATTCTCTTTTCCCGCGCCGGGTTCCCGGTGTCTGGGAGCAGTTCTCGTTTGCCGTCGCCCATGTCGCCCTTCGACCAGACGCCCACGCAAGCTCCGACGGGGCGCTCGTCCGATCCGCGAGGCACTCCGGCCTACACACCGGAGTCGCGCGCGCGTGAGTTCACGGACAACGACGGCGTGCGGTGGACCGTGCGGGAGATCATCCCCGAGGTGCGGACGATGAACCGCAAGGCGCTCCTCACGCGCCCGGGCTACGAGAACGGCTGGCTCTCCTTCCGCTCGGCGACGCTGAGCTGCCGGATCGCGCCCTTCCCCGCGCACTGGCGCTCGATCTCGGACTACGAGCTGGAGCGCTGGTGCATGAAGGCGCGCGACGCGGCGAGGATTCGGGGACGGTAACAGAAGGGGCCAGGGGCCCCTTATCTTTCCGCATGGCTTCGACCGTCGATACACCGTCCGGTCCTCCGCGCGGGGACTCCACGACGCCCCCTGATCTCCACGCGTTCGAGCATCACTGGCAGGACGAGGCCGACGCCGCCTTCCTCTATGGCGTCCTGGCCGGCGCGGAGCCCGACGAGCGGACGCGCGATCTCTACCAGAAGCTCTCCGCGGTCGAGCAGCGGCACGTCGAGATCTGGGGGAAGCTGCTCCGCGAGCACGGCCGCGCGCCGGCGGAGTTCCGGCCGAGCGCGCGGGCGCGGATCCTCGCGACGTTAGGCAGGTGGTTCGGTCCGAGCTTCCTCCTGCCGATGCTGCTGCGGGAGGAGGGACGCGAGGTGAAGGCGTATCTCTCGATGCACCGCGCGACGCCGGGCGGAGTCGCCGGCAAGGGGGAGGCGCTCACCCTCGCGCGCGAGAGCGCGGAGCACGCGACGACGCTCTCGCAGATCGCCGGGCGGGCCGGGGAGCCATGGCATCGCACGGAGAGCGGGGGCTTCCTGCGGAACGTCGTGTACGGCTTCAACGACGGACTCACCGCCAACTTCGGCCTCGTCGCCGGCGTCATCGGCGCGACCACGACCACCGCGCACCACACGGTGATCGTCGCCGGTGTCGCGGGGCTGATCGCCGACGCGCTCTCGATGGGCTCGAGCGGCTATCTCGCCGCGAAGAGCGAGCAGGAGGTGTACGCGCACGAGATCGCGATGGAGCGCGACGAGATCGCGATGATGCCCGAGGTCGAGCGCGACGAGCTCGCACTCATCTACGAGACCAAAGGGCTCGCGCCCGAGACGGCGCGCGAGCTCGCGAACGCGGCGATGGCCGACCCGCAGCGGATGCTCGCCGAGCAGATGCAGGAGGAGCTCGGGATCAGCGCCGAGCAGGTGTCGCCGATGCGCGAGGCGTGGCTGACGGGGATCGCGACGGCGATCGGCGCCTTCATCCCGGTCTTTCCCTTTCTCGTGTGGACGGGGACGACCGCGATCATCGTCTCGTTCGTGCTCTCGATGGCGTCGCACTTCCTGGTCGGCGCGATGCGCTCGGTGTTCACCGGCCGTTCGGTATTCCGCTCCGGGCTCGACATGTTCGTCGTCGGCCTCGGCGTCGCGGTGGTGGGCTACTACGTGGGCGAGTGGGTCGGGAAGCTGCTGTAGTCTTCGAGCCGCTCCACCCCGGCGTCCCCGTGCCGACCCGCGCGACGGAGCAGTCCGCGGGGTACGACGTGCGCGCCTGGCTCACGGGCCGCCCGACGCGGGTGATGACGGCGCGCGGCGTCGAGGAGCGCGGTCCCTCGTGCGAGGGTGAGACCACGTACGTCGAGCTCGCGCCGGGGGAGCGGGCGATCGTACCGCTGGGCTTCCGCGCCCGCGTCCCCGACGGCCACGAGGCGCAGCTCCGCATGCGCAGCTCGGTCGCCTTCAGGAAGGGGCTGACCATGCCTAACGCGCCGGGGACGATCGACGCGGACTATCCCGACGAATGGCTGGTGATGCTGCGCAACGACGGGCTCGTGCCGGCGCGGATCGAGCACGGCGAGCGGATCGCCCAGGTCGTGATCGCGCGCTACGTCGCGCTGGAGTGGGAGCCCGGCACGGTCGGGATGTCGACGTCGCGCGCGGGGGGAGTGGGGAGTACGGGATGACTACAGGGGCCAGGGGCCCCTGCTTCCTGCTCCGGCACGCGGAGCTCAGACCGTCATCAGCCTTCGGGCAGAAAGCGCTGGCCGCTCTTGGCGTGGATCTCCTGGTCGCGCAGGACCTTCACGTTGCCCTTCTCGATCTCGCTCAGTGACGCGTCGGTGAACGACGGGTCGGGGTGGTACCACGAGAGCGCGGCGAAGTAGGCGGCCAGCTTCGGGTCGCGGAAGGCATAGCCGTGGCGGGCGAAGATCTCGTTGCGGAGGATGCGCGCGTCGTCCCCGGTGAGCCCGTTGACGTCCCACTGGGTGAAGGGCTCCGTCGAGAGCTGCGCGTGCAGCTCGTCCTCTCGGGCGCGGATCGTCGCGAGGTTGCGGCGCTCGAGCTCCGTGATCTCGATCTCCTTGAAGTCGTCGCGCGGCGTGTACCACGGCTTGTCGGCGAAGTGCTCCTGGAGCCACTTCGTCGAGAAGCGGTAGCCGTGCCGGGCGTAGATCTCGTTGCGCAGGACGCGCAGCTCGTAGAGCTTGTTCGCCGAGATCATCTTCGGCGTGATCTCGCGCCCGGCGAGGAGGTCGAGGCTCCCGGGCTCGATGCGCGCGGCGTACTGGAGCAGCCGCGCGACACGGATCGTGTCGATGTTCGCGCGCTCGACGGCACTGAGCACGCGCTCGGGATGCTGGTACGGATAGTCGTCGGTCGGATGGTACCAGTAGCGTTCCTGGTACCAGCGCCAGACGGTGGCCGTGTCGCTCTCGTCCGTGTAGCCGTCGTAACCCTCGGTGAGATCGACCCGGTACCCATGGATCACCGGGATCTCCAGCTCGAGGATGTCCCACTCGTCCTGGGTGTGCTGGCCGAGCATCGCCGAGGTGATCGGCCGATCCTTGAAGAAGAGGAGATCGCCCGGCGCGATGTGGGGGCGCGCCCGTGCCTCCGCCTCGCGCACGACCTCGATGTTCGCGCGCTCGCGATCGTTGAGGCGCTCCGGCGTGTACTGGCCGTCGGCGACGTACCAGGGGCGCGGCATCAGCCACGCCTGCAGCGCGCTGTCCTCGAAGACGCGGCCGTGTTTCCCGAAGATGATCCCGCGCACGCGCGCGAGGTCGGTCCCGCTCAGCCCCTTCAGATCACCGAGGCCAACTTCGCGCTTCGCGAAGTCGAACTGCTCCCACTCGGCGAGGGAGCGCGGCATGGGGCCGCGCGAATGACAGCCCGCGGCGAAGACGATGGCTCCGACTGTCGCGGCGATCGTGGCGAGGCGGCGTCTCATGGCGAAGGGACGCCGCGACGGCGCGCGGAGTCACAGCGCTGTCGCCTGGTAATCACAGCGAACTGCAAGCGAGGAACACGGAGGGCACCGAGGAGTCCTCGCGTGGAAGGGCGCCTCGCGCCACGAGCCCGGATGAACGGAGGGGCACCCCGGCTGAGGTGATTTTCCGCGGCGTGCCCCCAATCAGTTCAGGCTCCGGGTGCACGGAGCCGGAGCGCCTCACGGCGCCCTCCGTGAGCTCCGTGGTCCTCGCCTGCCGTTCCCTGTGATTACAAAAGCAAAAGGACCCGGCGCGCCGCCCCTCGCCGTCCTCGAGGATCAGAACTCTCTCTTCTTCATGATGTTGAAGATGTCCTGCGCGTCCTCGTCGCTCGGCTTCTCGGGCTGCTTGGTGGCGTCGAGGGTGGAGTCGTAGGTCTTCTGCGGGCGCTTGGGCTTGGCGGCTTGCCCGGAGAGCTTTTTCACCAGCTTGGCGAGCTGCTTGTCGTCCATCGAACGTCCTCGTCGCGGTGGGTCGTGCGGGTGGGCTCCTGCGAAAGAATGGCCAGCGGGCGTCGCGCGGCAAGGGCGGCCGTCACCTCACCGCACGTCGAAGGGCGCCGAGAGCGCGTCGTATCGCCGGGAATCGGCGATCGCGGGGCCATCGGCATACCCGAAGTACAGGCGGAAGCGGCCGGGCTGGTCGATCGCGGCGGTGCCGGAATAGCTCTCCTCCACCCGCAGCTCCCGTGGGACCATCGAGACGTTCGCGAGGCAGTACCCACCCGCGTACAGCTCCCAGTGGCCGGCGACGAACTGCTGGATCTGCGGCAGCGGTCGGCCGCCGCAGGCGGGCACGAAGGCGGACTTCTCGCCGATGTTCGTGATGGTGAAAGGAATGCTCGCGGCGACCCAGGTCCCGGGCGAGGCGCCCGGGGCGCGCTGGAAGGTCGAGCCCTCGACCGCGACGCGGAGGCGCGGCGCATCGGTCGCGCAGGCGAGGATCAGGGCCGCGAGCGGAGCGATCGGCAGAACGCGGTGGCGCATCCGCATCAGTGGACGTCGAAGCTGTTGGAGACCGTGCCCACGTTCGCGACCTTCGATGCTTCGTCGGCGTAGACGAGGCGAAGGCGGAAGTGCCCCGCCTCGTAGAGCGGGACGATGCTCGAGCGTTTCTGGCCGGCGCGGAGCTCGATGGGGGCCTGCGACAGGTTCTCCGGGCAGAAGCGGCCGGAATACCCTTCCCAGCCGTTCCCCACCCCGCGCTCGATGGCGACGGTCGGATCGTCACCACAGGCGGGAACCCAGATCGTCGAGCTTCCGCGGTTC
>DATAIN010000261.1:0-8305 GCA_036262635.1 Gemmatimonadaceae bacterium
GCAGGATGACGCGCGAATCGATGTAGCCGACCTTCAGCCCACCCTGGGCGTGCGCGATCACCGGCGCGGCGGCAAGAGCGAGCGCGCCGAGCCCGGCGCGAACGAACGTCCTCATGACGGAAACTCCTCGAATGGTTAGAAGATCTGGCCGAGCTTGAAGTGCACCTGCCACTTGGGGGCGGGCTGCCCGAGGTTGTTCACGCGGTCCAGCCCGTAGCCGATGTCGATCCCGAGGGGGGCGATCGGCGTGATGACCGAGGCGCCGAAGCCGACGCCCCGCTTGAGACGGAGATTCACGTCCTGCGGGCGCGCCCACACGTTCCCCGCGTCGAAGAACGCGTCGAGATAGACCTGCTGGTTGAGCCGGATGCCGAACTCGGTCGACGTCGTGAGGAAGGCGCTCCCGAAGTCCTCGATCGACGAGGCGCTCGTGCCGTTCGACGCGTTGTTCGGCAGGACGCCGCGGGGCGTCACGCTGAACTCCTCGTAGCCGCGGAGCGGCTCGCCGAACTGCACGCCGCCGAGGATGAACTTCTGGTACTGGAAGAACGCGCCCGGGTCACCGAACACGGCGCCGCTGCGCAGCTTCATCCCGAGGACGAACTTGATCGGCGCCGAGCCGGGCTTGTTCCCCCCGAGCTGGCCGATCGGCGCGAAGGCGAAGATCTCCGAGGTGTAGCGCTGGAAGTTCGCGTTGCCGCCTAACGGTCCGCCGCTGAACTGCGCCGTGATCGACTGCATCGCGCCGGCGCTCGGGAACGGCATGTCGATCCGCGTGTCGTGCTGCGCGGTCGCGCCGAGCGTCGAGCGGAGCGAGTTCTGGAGGTAGATGTTCGACTTCAGCGAGGGATCCTCGATCACCTCGTCGTTCCGCTGCACCTCGAGCCCGTACGACCCGAAGATGCGCGAGTACGGCGACCGCGGCACCGGGAAGCCGAGCTGCAGGTTCGCGCCGATGCGGCGCGGACGGCCGAAGCCGGCGATGGTGTAGCGCGGGCGGCTGTCGTACGCCGACACCGTTCCCGAGATGCGCGAGCCTTGGATCGCCGGATCGCTGTAGGAAAGCTGGAAGTCCTGGATGTAGCGGCCGAACTGCCACTGCAGCGATCCCTTCTTGCACAGCCCGAACAGATTCGGCTGCTCGAGGCCGATGAAGCCGCCGAGCGAGTTGCCGCCCATCGACGCGCCGAAGTTGACGTTTCCGGTCTTCTTCTCCTTCACCCGGAAGATGACGTCGATGTCGCCCTGATCGTTCGCGGTGCGAGTGTCCGGCGTCGGCAGCGGCGTCTCGAAGAAGCCGAGGTTGGCGATGTTCTGGTAGCTTCGGATCAGGCGGTCCTGATTGAACACGTCGCCGGGGAGGATCACCAGCTGGTCGCGGATGCACGCGTCAGCGGTGTAGTCGTTCCCCGCGATCTCGATGCGGTTCACGATCGCGGGCCGCGCCTCCTCGATCTCCCAGCGCAGGTCGACGGTCGGCGTCGAATCGGGTCCGACCCTGCGCCGGTCCACTACCGGGCGGACCTGGGCGTAGATGTAGCCCTCGTTGCTGTACGCCGTGCGCACCTTCTGCGTCGCGTCGTCCCACCGCGCCTGATCGAAGACGTCCTTCGGCGCGCGGCGAGTCCTCGTGATCAGACCCTTCGCGCGCTCGGTCAGCGTCGGCCCCTCGCCCGTGAAGGGATAGAAGCGGCGGATCTCCTCGCTCGAGAAGCGCTTGTTGCCGGAGGGATCGAACGACCCGACGTGATACTGCGGCCCCTCTTCGACGGTGAGCTCGACCAGCGCCTTCCCGTGCGCGCGATCGATGATCACCGTGTCGCGCAGCACCTGGAAATCGATGAAGCCCTGCTTCGCATAGAGCGCGGGAATCCGCTCACCGAGATCGCCGGCGTACTTGTCCTCATCGAACTCGCCGCGCCGGAACCAGAAGAACCCTTCGGGGCGCGTCTTCATCGCGCCGGCGATCTCCTTGTCGCTCAGCCGTTTGTTCCCCTCGATGCGCACCCCGGAGACGGCGAGCCGGCTCCCCTCGTTCACCCGCACCACCAGCTTGACGTGATCGCCCTCGCGCGTCGAGTCGACCGTCACCTTGGCGAGGTAGTAGCCCTGCTTCGCATAGAGGGAGTCGATCCGGGAGACGAGCTTCGCGACCGTGCTCGGATCGAGCGCGCGCCCGATCGGAATGTCCACGCTGTCGGTCGCGCTTTTCCGCGAGACCGTCTTGAACCCGGCGAGGTCGATCGACTGGAGGATCGGCCGCTCTCGCACGACCAGCGCGAGAAGCGCCTTGTCGCCAGGCAGGATCTCGCAGACCGCCTGCACGTCCTCGAAGTCTCCGGTGTCGAAGAGCCCCGACACGGCGCGCTGGACCGCGCGATAGTTGAGCGGCGCTCCCGCCGAGAGGCCGGCGTTGGAGCGAATCGATGACTCGCTGACGCGGGAGTTGCCGCGCACGGCGATCGAATCGGGCGTCGTGCAGCGGCCACCGGGAGGAGCGGTGACGTCCTGCGCGAGCAGGGGGGCACTCGCCAGCGCCAGGGCGATGGCGGCGAGGGGGATTCTGTACATGGCGGGAAATATACACGCAAGACGGCCGGCCGGGTCCATGGACCCGGCCGGCCGGTGCAACACCCTTACGCCTTGGTCGTGCTCGTCGGAACCCGGAACTCCAGCTTCGTCCCGTCGGCCGCGACATCGACCTCGATCTCGTCGCCCTTCTGGAACTCGCCGAGCAGGATCTTCTCCGAGAGCGGATCCTCGACGTAGCGCTGGATGGCCCGCTTCAGCGGCCGTGCGCCGTACTGCTCGTCGTACCCGTGCTTCGTCAGGAACTCCGACGCGGCGTCGGTCAGGCGGAGCGAGAGCTCCTCCTCGCCCAGCCGCCGGCGAACGTCCTTCAGCATCACGGTCACGATCTGCGCGATGTGCTCCTGCCGCAGCGGGTGGAACACGATCACGTCGTCGAGACGGTTCAGGAACTCCGGGTTGAAGACGTGGGTCAGCTCTTCCTTGACCTTCTCCGCCATCCGCTCCCAGTTGCCCTGCTCCGCCGCCGCGGAGAAGCCGAGCGTCCGCCCCTTCACGAGATCCCGCGCGCCGACGTTCGACGTCATGATCACCACGGTGTTCTTGAAGTCGATCACCCGGCCGTAGTTGTCCGTCAGGTGGCCCTCGTCGAGCACCTGGAGCAGGATGTTGAACACATCCGGGTGTGCCTTCTCGATCTCGTCGAGCAGAATGACGCTATAGGGCTTCCGACGCACCGCCTTGGTGAGGGTTCCGCTGTCCTCGTACCCGACGTAGCCCGGAGGGGCGCCGATCAGGCGCGACACCGAGAACTTCTCCATGTACTCGCTCATGTCGACGCGGATCAGCGCCGAGGCATCCGCGAAGAGGAACCGCGCCAGCGAGCGCGCGAGCTCCGTCTTGCCGACACCCGTCGGTCCGCAGAAGATGAACGAGCCGATCGGACGGTTCGGGTCCTTCAGCCCCGCGCGGCTCCGGCGGATCGACCGCGCGAGCGCCTTGATCGCCTCGTCCTGGCCGATCACGCTCTCGTGCAGCTCGTCTTCCATCCGCAGCAGGCGGGTGGTCTCCGCCTCCTGCAGCCGCGTCACGGGAATCCCCGTCCAGCGGCTGACGATGAAGGAGATCTCCTCCTCGCCAAGGACCGGGCGATGCGATTGCCGCCGCTTCTCCCACTCCTCCTGCTTCTTCCGGATCTCACCCTGGAGCTCGCGCTCCTTGTCGCGCAGCGCGGCCGCCTTCTCGAAGTTCTGATCGCGCACCGACGCTTCCTTGTCGAGCGTGATCTTCTCGAGCTGCGTCTTCAGATCGGCCACCTCCGGCGGCGGCGCCTGCGCGGCGAGCCGCGCCCGCGCCCCGGCCTCGTCGATCACGTCGATCGCCTTGTCCGGGAGGAACCGGTCGGTGATGTACCGCTCCGAGAGCTTCGACGCCGACACGAGCGTCGTGTCGGGGATCGTCACCCGGTGATGATCCTCGTACTTCTTGCGCAGTCCCTTCAGGATCTCGACCGTCTCCTCGATCGAGGGCGGATCGACGATCACCGTCTGGAAGCGGCGCTCCAGCGCACCGTCCTTCTCGATGTACTTGCGGTACTCGTTGAGGGTCGATGCGCCGACGCACTGCAGCTCGCCGCGCGCGAGCGCGGGCTTGAGCATGTTGCTCGCGTCGATCGCACCCTCCGCGGCGCCCGCGCCGACGAGCGTGTGCAGCTCGTCGATGAAGAGGATGATGTTCTTGTTCTGGGCGATCTCGTTCATGACCGCCTTGAGCCGCTCCTCGAACTGGCCACGGTACTTCGTGCCGGCGATGACCGCCGCCATGTCGAGCGACAGGACGCGGTTGTCGCGCAGCGACTCCGGGCACTCGCCGTTCGCGATGAGCTGCGCGAGCCCTTCGACGATCGCCGTCTTGCCGACGCCGGGCTCACCGATGAGGACCGGGTTGTTCTTCTTGCGCCGCGTGAGCACTTCCATCACCCGCTGGATCTCCTTCGCGCGGCCGATCGTCGGGTCGAGCTGACCCTCGGCGGCGAGCTGCGTGAGATCGCGGCAGAAGTGATCGAGGGCGGGAGTCTTCGACTTCTTCTCCCCCTTGGGCGCCGGAGCCGGCGACGGTCCGCCGCTCTGCGGCTGCGCCGACGCGGTCGCGCTCCCCGACTGCGGCATCTCGGTGCCGAGCAGGCGAAGGGTCTCGGCGCGCGCGGCGTCGAGATTGACGCCGGCGTCCGTCAGTACCTGCGCCGCGATCCCCTTCTCTTCGCGAAGGAGGCCGAGGAGGAGGTGCTCCGTCCCGACGTAGCTGTGATTGAGCTCACGCGCCTCGCTCATCGCGAGCTCGAGCACCTTCTTCGCGCGCGAGGTATAGGGAAGATCGGGGCCCGCCGCCTGCGCGGCTTTGCCCTTCTTCACGGTCTCCTCGATCTTCTGCTGGATCTCGTCGAGGTCGACGCTGAGGTTCTGGAGCACGGCCGCCGCCACGCCCTCACCCTCGCGGATGAGACCGAGCAGGATGTGCTCCGTGCCGACGTACTCGTGATGCAGGCGCGCAGCTTCCTCGCGCGCCATCGCGAGTACCTTCCTGACCCGCTCGGTAAAGTTGTAGCCGTTCATGTTTGCCTCACGCCCAGGCGACCAGTGTCACCCGTTGGATCCCGCCTCGCTCGCCAGCGCGTCACGCACGTATCGTGCACGGGCCTGGGCCGCTTCGCTCTCGGTGAGCGTGCGACCTTCCACGTACGACAGGTGCGCGGGCTGAGAAAAAACCAGGAGCTTGTTGAGTGTGTATACACTCAGGCCGTTGATCAGTTTCAGACCCACGGCCAGGCGTACCCCGCTCAGATAGTTCATCGCCTCGTCGAACGTGAGGCTGCGGGCAAAGCGTAGAGTGCCGTAGGCGCGCCAGAGCTTGTCCTCGATAATATAGCCCGCGTCGCGCTGCAGCACCCGCCGTGCTTCCTCCTCCTTCTCGATCACCCTTCGGACGACGTGCACGAGCTGGTCGATCAGCTCATCCTCCGACCGTCCGAGCGTCGTCTGGTTCGAGATCTGGAAGAAGTTCCCCACCACCTCCGAGCCTTCGCCGTACAGCCCACGATAGGTGAGCCCCATCTGCTGCAACCCGGTGAGCACCCGCTGAATTTCCTTCGTCAGCACGAGCCCCGGTAGATGGATCAACACCGACGCCCGCATTCCGGTGCCCGTATTCGTCGGACAGGCGGTCAGGAATCCGAACTCCGGGTGGAACGCGTAAGGCACCCGCCCGCCCAGCTCCCGATCGAGCGCCGCCGCGCGCTCGTACGCCTCCGCCAATGCGAACCCGGAACGGAGTGCCTGCAGGCGAAGATGATCCTCTTCATTGATCATGACGCCCAAGCCGTCCCCGAGAAACACGGCGGACCCAGCCTTGACCGGATGGTTCGCGTCGAGCCCCGCCAGCTCCTTGCTCACCAGGTGCCGCTCGTGAAGGAGCAGCCGGTCCTGCGCCTGCAGCTCGTCGAGCCGGAAAAGGAAGGCGCCCGCGAGCGACGCCGAGGTGGCCGCCGCCTCCCGGATCTGGGCGAGCACCCGGAGGCGCTCTCCCTCGCGCGCCCGCGAGGTGAATGCGAAACCATCCACGTTCCGTGCCAGCCGGATGCGCGTGGACAGCACGATGTCCGAGTGGCTCCCCGACGCATCGAGCCAGCTGACGCCGCCGTCCGGGAGGAGGGAGAGATCGATCGTCATTCGCCCAGTACCCGGATGCGATCCCGAAGCTCGGCGGCGAGCTCGAACTGCTCGCTCTCGATGGCGCGACGAAGTCGCTCGCGGAGCTCGCCGCGGATGGAATCCTGCTCGCGATACTCGGGCGCAGGCGCGCTGTAACCGCGGCCGACGTGCCGGGAGTGCCCATGCACGCGACGGAGCAGCTCGCGCAGGCTCCCCTCGAAGGTCGTGTAGCAGCGCGGGCAGCCCAGCCGCCCCGCCGCGCGAAAATCCTTCATTGACGCGCCGCAGAAGCTGCAGCGCCCCGCTTCCGCCGCCGGAACCGCGACCTGCTGCTGCACCTCGGCGAGGAACTGGCCGAGCGGATGCTGGGGGAGGCCGACGCTCGTCTCCACCCCCTTCTCCGCCGCGCACTTCTCGCAGAGGTGAAGTTGGCTGACCGCATTGTCCACGATCTGAGTGAGATGCACCACGGCATCCCGCTCCTTGCAGCTATCGCAGATCATCCCGCGACGACCTCCGTTACGTCCGCTTCGCCCAACCGCCCATCTTCCAGGACCAGCACCCGATTCGCTCGCCCGGCCAGCGACCTGTTATGTGTGACGACGACGATCCCTACCCCGGCGTCCCGAGCGAGCGTCGCGAACAGGTCGTGCAGGCGCTCGCTGTTGAAGTGATCGAGGTTCCCGGACGGCTCGTCCGCCAGTAGGACGGCCGGCTCGGCCACGAGGGCACGCGCCACCGCCGTCCGCTGCTGCTCGCCGCCGGAGAGCTCCGACGGGCGATGATGCATCCGCGCTGCCAATCCCACCCGCTCGAGCTGCGCGGTCGCCCGCTCGCGGGCCCTCCGCTCGTCGATACGAGCGATGCGCAGCGGCATCATCACGTTCTCCAGCGCCGAGAACTCGCGCAGGAGGTGATGAAACTGAAACACGAAACCGACCTTCCGGTTCCGCAGGTCGGCCAGCGTATCGTCGGCCAATCCCGCGACCGCTCTGCCGTCGATCGTCACCGCTCCGCGACTCGGTGAGTCGAGCGCGCCGAGCAGATGCAGGAGCGTGCTCTTCCCCGCGCCGCTCGCGCCGACGATCGCCACCATCTCTCCCCGCGCCACGCCGAGATTCACGCCGTCGAGCACATGGATGGTGCTCCCATCCCCGCCGACATACGACTTCGCGACGTCCACCGCCTCGAGCACCGTCATTCGTGGCGGATCGCCTCCACCGGAAAGAGACGCGAGGCCTGCCGCGCGGGATACCAGGTCGCGAGCACAGGGATCGACAGGCTCATCAGAAGGATCAGCGCGACGTCGCCGACCTGCAGCGATACCGGAAGGTGGTCGATGAAATATACCGTCTGATCCAGCTTGATGAACTTGTAGTGCGCCTGCGCCAGCGCGAGGCCGACGCCGATCACGAGTCCGAGACTCGTGCCGACGATGCCGATCACCATTCCCTGTGCGAGGAAGATCCGCCGGATCGCGCCGGCGCGCAGCCCCATTGCACGAAGGATCCCGATCTCGCGCGTCTTGTCGGCCACCACCATCGTCAGCGTGCTCACGATGTTGAACGCGGCGACCATCATGATCAGCAGGAGGATGACGCTCATCCCGAGCTTCTCGAGCTTCAGCGCCTGGAAGAGGTTCTGGTTCTGCTCCTGCCAGTCGAGCGCGCGGTATGGATAGCCGAGGGTGTCCTCGAGCTGCTTGCGGACGAGGTTCGCCTGCCATCGGTCGGTGGTCTTCACCTCGATCCCCGTGACCGACTCGCCGATCCCCGCGACTTCCTGTGCGAGGTTCAGCGGCAGGAAGACGTAGCTGTTGTCGTACTCGTACATCCCCGTCTCGAACAGCCCGCTCACCTCGAGGTCCGTGAGCTTCGGCGTCGGCATGCCCGTGACGGGGTTGAGCGCCGATCCTGGAAGCGTAAGGACCTGGATTTTGTCCCCAGGAAAGGCATTCAGTCGCATCGCGAGCAGCTTGCCGAGCACCGCGCCACGCAGCTCACCGGCGCCGTTCCTGAACTTGAAGTCGTTGCCGCGCAGGGCGTGCTGGCGAATCGACGTGACGTCCA
>DATAIN010000262.1:0-10887 GCA_036262635.1 Gemmatimonadaceae bacterium
ACCGCTCGGCCGCTCCGCCTGACGCGACGCGAAATCCCGTCATCACCTCGTCGAAGATGAGGAGCGCACCATGCTGGTCCGCGATCTCGCGCAGCGCGCGCAGGAAACCCGGGTCGGGCAGGATGAGTCCCGCGTTCCCCACCACCGGCTCGAGGATGATCGCGGCGATCTCCTCTCCCCGCGCCGCGAAGATCGCGCGGACCTCCTCGGCGTCGTTGAAGCTCGCGGTCAGCGTCAGCCTCGCGAGCGCGTCGGGAACGCCCGGGGAGTTCGGCAAACCGAGCGTCGCGACGCCCGAGCCGGCACGCACGAGGAAGGAGTCGGCGTGGCCGTGGTAGCAGCCGTCGAACTTGAGGACCGCGTCGCGCCCGGTGTGCGCACGCGCGAGACGCACCGCGCTCATCGTCGCCTCGGTGCCGCTCGACACGAAGCGCAGCATCTCGACGTGTGGCATCCGGTCGCGCACGGCCTCACCGAGGCGGACCTCGAGCTCCGTCGGGATCCCGAAGCTCGTCCCGTCGCGCATCGCGCGCGCGATGGCGTCCAGCACGACCGGGGGCGCATGACCGAGCACGAGCGGCCCCCACGAGAGCACGTAGTCGATCAGCTCGCGGCCATCCACGTCCCAGATTCGCGCGCCCTGGCCGCGCGCGACGACGAACGGCTCTCCTTCCACCCCGCGGAACGCGCGCACCGGCGAGTTCACGCCGCCGGGAAAGATCTCTCGCGCCCGGCGCATGATCTCGGCGGATCGCGTCACCGGCCGAAGCTCCCGATCGAGGTCGCCATCACCGGCAGCCGGCGCGTCGCGCGGCGCTCGGCAGTGGCCGGAACCGAGACGACATCGAGGGCCGTCGCCGCGAAGTCGTAGTCGTTCTCGACCGCGTCGATGCGCACGTCGAGGATCGATCCCGGCGGTGCGCCTGTCACGACCCGCGTCACGCCGTCGACGTCGTCCGCCTGCCACACCGCTCGCGCCTCGGCGATTCCACTCGCGTCCGCGGAGCGATCGACCATCGCGCGCACGACGCGGCCCACGTGCGCCTCGTAGCGCTCGGCGGTGATCACGCGCTGCAGCTCCGTGAGGCGCTCGAGCCGCTCGCGCTTCACCTCTTCCGGGACGTCATCCTCGTAGTCGAAGGCACGCGTCCCCTCCTGCGCCGAGTAGGTGAACGCCCCGACACGGTCGAACTGCGTCTCCTCCAGGAACTCGAGCAGCGACTCGAAGTCCGCTTCGGTCTCTCCAGGAAAGCCGACGATGCACGTCGTGCGCAGCGCGACGCCGGGAATGGCCGCGCGCAGCAACGCGACGCGATCGCGAATGACCGAGCGGCGCTCCGGCCGACGCATGCGCTTGAGCACCGCGTCCGACGCATGCTGCATCGGCATGTCGAGATACGGCAGGACGCGCGGCTCCCCGGCCACGACCTCGAGCAGCTCCGGGGTGATCCCCGTCGAGTAGAGGTACAGCATGCGGATCCACGGGATGTCGGTCTCGCGCACGAGGGCGCGGAGCAGCGCGGGAAGCCCCTTCCCGTCGCGGCGGTCACGCCCGTAGTGCGCGAGGTCCTGCGCGACGAGGTTGATCTCGCGCGCCCCCTGCAGCTCGAGGAGCTGCGCCTCGCGCACGATCTCGTCGAGCGCGAAGGAGCGGTGCTTGCCCCGCATCAGCGGGATCGCGCAGAACGCGCAGCCGTGATCGCATCCCTCGCTCACCTTCAGGTAGCGAACGTGCGAGAGCTCGCCGGTGAAGAGCCGCTCACCCGGATGCATCTCCACCGGCTCCTCGAGCAGACCGCGCGCCTCGAGCTCCGGGAGGAGACGGTCCACCTCCGACGATCCGAGGAAGAGGTCGACCTCGGGAAGCGCCTCCTCGAGCTCGGACTTGTGGCGCTGGACCATGCAGCCGACGGCGACCACCGCGCGGCAGCTGCCCTCGTCCTTGTAGCGTCCCGCCTCGACGATCGCGTCGATCGATTCCTTCTTCGCGGCGTCGATGAAGCCGCAGGTGTTGATGACGATGATCCCCGCCTCGGCGAGATCGCTCGTCATCTCCGCGCCCCGGGCGACGAGGGCAGCGGCGTAGCGCTCGCTGTCCACGGTGTTCTTGTCGCAGCCGAGCGTGATGACGCCGACTTTCACGGGCGGACCGGGGCGGAAATGGGCATCCGTCGAATTTAGTCCGCGCGTATCTCTCACTCAACCGAGCCACGTGCGAAAACGACGGAGCCGCCGGGATCTTCCCCGGCGGCTCCGCCTGCTTCCTGGACCGCGATCGCTTACTGCAGCTTCACGCCCGAGTTGAAGGCGTCGATCGTCTTCCGCGCCGAGGTTCCGGCCGCCGGAAGTCCGGTCTTCGAGGTCGAGCTCTTCGTGAGCGTCATGGTGCGCGCCGCCGTCGGGGCCGGGCTGCTCACGTTGATGGTCAGGTTGTACGCGCCGCCCGAGTTGTCATGCGGCGACGTGAGATACACCCAGTACATGTCGCTCGCCGGCGCGGTGTACGTCAGGCGGGCATTGGTGCCACCGCCGCTGTTGTCGTCGCTGGCGACGGTCTGCATGACGCCGCCCACGCTGGCGTCGAGCTCGACCTGAGCGTCGAACTGGCTCGAGCTCATGCCGACGGTCATGGTTTCACCAGCGTGCAGGTAGACCAGGACTCGGTCCGCCCAGCGGGCGGCGGTGGTGCCACGCGTGCAGTCGTTGTTGTCCAGCGTCTGGTTCGTGTTCGTGCCGCTCACCGCGTACACGACGTCGCAGGCGTTCAGCAGCCCGTTCCAGCTGGATGCCGAGAGCTGATAGCCTCCGCTCGTCGGGCTGAACTGCCCCGCGCCCACGAGGAACTGGCCCGTCCCGCCGAGCAGGTGAATTCCCGAGTTGGTAAGGACGTCGAAGTAGCCGTTGTCGTCGTTCTCGGCGATGATGTCCGTCTGCCCCGAGTACTGGCCGCGGTACATCGTCATGTACGTGTCGAACGAGCGGGCGTTGTCCGCGACGAGGCGGATGTCGAGCGGGGTGGATCCGTTCAGGCTGAGCGACCAGAGGTCGATCTTCCGGCCGTTGGAGCCGAAGGCGCACTGGCTCTGCGAGAGGTCACCGGCGACGGTGCTGCCGACCGCCAGCGAACCCTTCACCGCGCACGGGTCGGTGTTGACCGCGATCGCGGTCGCCGAGAACGAGACCTGGGCGGACCCGGCGCTCACCGTCATCGACTGCGCGCCGCCGGTGCTGCCGAGCGTCCACGTGGTGGCGGCCTGGCCGTCGAGCCCCGACAACATGCTCGCCGGGCTCGCCGAACCAGCGCTCGGCGCGAAGCTCACCGTGACGTTAGGCACGGGGTTGTTGTACCGGTCGAGTACCGAGACGACGATCTGGTTCGGCAGCGCGGTCCCCGCGTTGGCGGACTGCCCATCGCTGCTCGGGTTCTTGCTCAGCACCGTCGGCGCGTCGGGGTTGGCCGTCGCGGTGAACGAAGCGTTCGCGGCACCGGCGACCGCGCTGAGCGAGGTCGAGCCGGAGGTCGTCGGCAGCGTCCAGACCGTGCTGGCCTGGCCGGCCGAGTTGGTCGCCACCGAAGCCGGCGACGCGCTGCCGGTGCCCGCCGCGGTGAAGCTCACCGTCGCGTCGCTCACGGCATTGCCGTACTGGTCCTTCACCGTCACGTTCAGCGCGTTCGCCAGAGCCTGCGCGACGGTGCCCGTCTGACCCGAACCGCTCGAGCTCATCGTCGCCGGCGGACCCGCGAGGGCCGTCATGTTGAACGAGGCGCTGATGCCACCAGCGGTCGCCGAGAGCGACGCCGCGCCGGCGGTCTTCGGAAGCGTCCACTTCGCGCGCGCCACACCCGACACGTTCGTCGCGGCGCTCGCGGGCGACACCACACCGTTCCCCGAGGCGACGAAGCTCACCGCGAGGTTCGAGATCGGATTGTCGTAGCCGTCGGTGACCGTCACGGACACCGAGTCACCCACCACGGTGAAGACCGTGCCGCTCTGCGGCGTCGCGCTGGCAACCATCTTCGCCGGCGCGCCGGGGTTGGCCGACGCGTTGAAGGTGACCGCGGGGAGGGTACCAGCCGTCGCAGTCAGGCTGGTCGCGCCGGCGACGGTGGGAAGCGTCCACTGCGCGCTCGCGACGCCGGAGCCGTCGGTGATCGTCGACGCCGGGGTGACGAGGCCGTTGCCGGCGGCGGCGAACTGCACGCTCGCGCCGCTGACCGGATTGCCGAACTTGTCCTTCACCGTGATCGAAACCGGATTCGCCAGCGCCGTCCCGACCGTCCCGACCTGACCATCGTTGGACTTGGTGACGCTCGACGGACCAGCCGGCGTCGCCGTCGCGGCGAAGCTCACCGCGGGAAGCGCACCGACCGTCGCCGACAGCGCCGCGCTGCCCGGCGTCTGCGGCATCGTCCAGACCGACTGGGCGCGCCCGTTCGCGTCGGTCTGAGCCGACACCGGGTTCGCCGAACCCTTCGCGGGCGCGAAGCTGACCGCCACACCCGACACCACGTTTCCGTACGCGTCCTTCGCCGTCACGACCAGCGGCTGCGGAAGCGGATCGCCGACCATCGCCGACTGGCCGTCATTGGCCTTGACGATGTTCGCGACCGCGCCGGCCTTCGTATAGACGTCGAAGACGACCGGAGCCGTCGAGGCCCCGACGATCGACGCCTTGAGCTGGTTCGCCCCGACGATGGTGCCGAGCGTCCAGCTGCCGACCGTGGCGATACCATTCTGGTCGGTCGTCGCCGTCGCACCGGTGACCTGGCCCCCGCCGTTCGTCACCGTGAAGGTGACTTGGACGCCCTGGACCGGATGCCCGCCGTTGTTCTTGACGGAGACCGAGGGGGTCGGCGAGGCGACCGTGGCCACGACCGCGTTCGTGGCCGGGCTGGTGTTCGCCATGAACTTCGCCGCGGCCTTGTTGGCGTCGGTGACGCCGCCCGGGAAGCAGGCGACGACGAGGACGAGGGGGAGCGCGCGGACCGCGCGCATCAGACGGATATGGTTGGGCATCGCTCGAGCCTCCACGCGGCGACAGCACCGGTGTCGGGGGTTGGACGACGACTCCACGCGAGCACAGCGCTCGTGGGCACTCGGCGCAGTCGAGGCCGCCAAGTGACCTTAAGCTAGAGACTGCTGAGTCCGCGTGGCGTGACACCCGCCACAGCTGTTTCTGCCAGCTTTGCATGAAAACACGAATTCTGTGCGTTACATCACTTGCGTGTTGTGATATGCAGCGCCTAACGACTGCCTAACGGTGCGCAATACGGTCAAAAGGAAACGAGGCGGCGCGTCGCCATGCGACGCACCGCCTCGTTTTCGAACGGTCGATCAGCGGCCGGACTTTACGCGACCGAAAGCCGGCACCCGGTCCTGTTTCGTCCAGGCGGGACCCTGCTGCACTGCTCCCGCGACCGCCGCGGGCGCGGCCGTCGCCGAGGTCCCGATGGTCAGCGTGTACTCGCCGACCGTTCCTGACGGCGCCGTCACGATGAACGAGTACAGCCCCGCCGAAGGCGCCGTGTAGGTGATCCTCGCGCTCGTCGCGTTCGTCGGGTTCGCGTCGGAGGCGACGGTCGTTCCGGCCCGCCCGTAGAAGTAGATCTGCGTCGGAGTGCCCAGGGAGCTCGTGCTGACCGAGATGCCCTGCCCCGCGTTGAGGTAGATGCCGACGTAATCGGCGTACTGGCTCGTGCCGAAGGCGCAGTCGGTGGCGGTGAGGGTCTGGTTCGCGCTCGTCCCCGGTGTCATCCAGAGCGCCGGCGCTCCGACGTAGGGATCGACACAGTGCTCGGCGCTCCCGCTCGCCGCCACCGCCCGGAGGGTGTACGGCCCGAAGTCCGGCTTGTAGTGATTGACCGCGAGGACATAGGTCCCGGCTGCGAGCACGGTGTGGAGGCGCGGGTTGAACGAGAGCGTGTCCGACGGGTCGTCGTCGGCGAAGGCGATTACGCCCGCGGTGTCGGTGTAGGTGTTCCGATAGAGGATCGCCACCGGATCGAACGCATTGTTGGTCGCGTCGACCGAGAAGTCCACAGCCGTGGGCTGGGTGAGCACGAGCGTGTAAGACTGAATGCGCGACGTATCGGAGAACTGGCAGGTGGCGACCGTCAGGTCACCATTCGTCGTTCCGCCGAGGGTCAGTGCGCCGGTCGGCGTCGCGCAGGGGTTCGGCTTGATCGCCGTCGGATGCTTGTCGCCTCCGCAACCAGCGGCGAGCGCGAGAGAGACGACGGTGAGAACCAGCCATCCGCGCTGGTGTGCAGACATGGGAACTTCTCCGGTGAGAGTTGCGAACGCCTCGACGCCGAACATACGGGCGCGTCACGCCTTGTGCCACCTCGGCACCGCTCCTCGTGCCTCACGGCGGCGCGAGCGCGCCCGTTATCGGTAGTTGCCGAACTTGAGCTCGACGCCGAAGTCCTTCCCGCGCAGGAGCGCGATCGCGTCCTGCAGGTCGTCCCTGGAGGGAGAGCTGACTCGCACCTGATCGCCCTGAATCGCCGCCTGCACCTTCTTGAGCTTCGCATCCTTGATCGCGGCGGCGACCTTCTTCGCGGTATCGGCGTCGAGCGCCGTCTTGAGCTTGATCTCGCGCCGGACCGTGTCGCCACCGGCGGCCTTCACCTCGCCGATGTCGAGGTTCTTCACCGGCACGTTGCGCTTGATCAGCTTCGTCTGCAGCACGTCGAACAGCGCGCGCATCCTGAAGTCGTCGTCCGCGACGAGCGCGAGGACGTTCTCCGCGCGCTTGAACTCGATCGCTGCCTTCGAGCCCTTGAAGTCGTAGCGCTGCGCGATCTCCTTCTGCGCCTGATTGACGGCGTTGTCCACTTCCTGGAGATCCACGCCGGTGGTGACGTCGAAGCTGCTGTTCTGAGCCATTGAGTTCGTCAGCGCATGGCGACGGTGAAGCGAAGCACGCGGGGGTTCGCCTTCGGGTTGCCGCGATAGTCCGCCGGCATTCGCGCGCTCACCGAGTGCGCCGCTTCGTTCACCTGCTCGATCGTGAATCCCTGAGTACGCAGCCAGTCGAGGTCCGAGGCGAGCACCGTGTCGCGGAACACGATGAAGGCCGGAGTCCCGCTGCCACTCGATGGCTTCTGCACACCGGGGGCCGGACTCGTTCCCGCGACAGCGCCGGTCGATGAGCGCGCGGGAGCGGGTGTGGCGGCGCGCACCGAATCGCGTCGCGCTTCCTTCTGAGCGCGCGCCACGGGCGCACGCCCCGCGCTGTCCCGCGTCGTCAGGCTGTCCCCCGGGCCGGCGACCTGCGGCTGCGCGGCGCCCGCGGCGACGGAGCTGTCGGTGGCGCGGCCGCCGTCACGCGAGGATGTGGTGCACGCCGCGGCGAGTGCCGCGCCGAACAGCGCGACACATCGCCGAGGCATCACGGCTTCAGCGTCCCGTCGGACGCGGGCGCGGATGCCGCGCCCGGAACCGCCAGCACCGGCGCGGCGATGGGGGGGACGGGCGTCGTCACCGCCTGTCCGACGCGATAGCGCGAGACATCCACCCCACCGATCACGTAGCTGTGGATGATCAGCGCGTCGGTCGCCGTGAACTTCGTGTCGCCGTCGACGTCGGCCCGCCCGAAGCTGATCGTGCCGGGGCAGCTCGCGCCAACGAGGCAGTTGTACGCCGCGCTGTAGTCGGCCGCGCTCACCACGCCGTCACCGGTGAGATCGCCCCACTTCATCGCCACGGGCCCCGACGCGCCGAACGACAGCGTGAAGGTGACGTCCGTCCCCGACTGGACGATCCCGGTGATCGACACACCCGATGCGATCGTCGTCCCCGCGTTGTTGTAGCTGTTCGTGTTCGGTGAAGTGCTCGGCGTCAGGCTCGTCACGTTGCGCGAGCCGGGGAAGATGTCGGCCGCGGTACCGCGATAGCCCGCGTTGTCGAGCCCATTGAGACCGTCCGCCTCGACGACGTCGAGCCCCTTGTGGCCGGTCTCGTTCTGGATCGTGTTCGTCGCCCAGAGCGTGTTGACGGTGTTGCTGTCGACGTGGAAGACGAGCAGCCCCGTGCCGTGCAGCTGCGCATCCGACCCGATCTTCTCGCGGTTCTCGAGCAGGAAATACTCGGACGTGCCCGGGATGTCGAGCCTGACGATCGCGCCGCTGGTCTCGATCGGAGGGAGCGTGATGGTCGTGTCGCGCGACACGGTGACGACCGGCACCCATCCCATCTCCATCTTCGACCACGCTTCCATGTGCGAGGGCGAGGCGGGCGTGTTCCAGTTGCCCGCGCCCATGAGCCCCCACTCGCCGATCCCCTCGTTGGTCGCGCCGTCGGCTGTCGAGTAGAGGTCGGGGAGACCGAACGCATGCCCGAACTCGTGCGCGAAGACGCCGATGTCGATCGGGCCCCCGCCGAGCTGCGTGCAGTTGAGCGCCGGCTGCAGCACGTAGTCGGCGACCTTCACCGGCTGCCCGTTCGCGCCGATGTCGTTGGTCTGATAGGCCGCGCCGTTGAACCACGCCTCGACGGTGTAGCGGTGCGACCAGAGATTGTTGTTCGCAGTGCCCCCGCACTCGCCGCCAAATTCCGGCTGCACGAAGGCGACGAAATCGACGAAGCCGTCGCCGTCGCTGTCGTACTGGCTGAAGTCGATCGTCCTGTCGGCCGAGTCGAGGACCTCCTTGAAGAGCGCGCCGAGGTGCGCGTCGGCGTTGAGCCCATTCTTGGACCCCTCGTAATAGGAGTCCGTGTTGCTGACGCGACTCCAGGGGCGCACCGTCCCCGTGAGGTTGAGCAGCCCGCGCGACATCTCGCCATAGACGTGCGTGACGGTCTCCTGCGTCGCGCTTCCCGCGCCGAAGAGCTTGAACTGGAGGATGCTGTAGTCGTACGGCGTCGTGGAGCTGTTCGAGTACAGGAAGGGAAGCACGGGAACTCGGAACGTCCCGCTCACCACGCCCGCGCGCTTCCCGATCCCCGAGGACCCTGCCGCGCTCGTACCGGAGAGCCCGGAGCTGCGCATCATGGCGCGCTGCGTCTTCGCTCGGCGCATGGCGGACTTCCAGGCGCGGCGGAACTCGAACGCGTTGGGGTCCTTCTTCTTCTGCGCGTAGTAGCCGCGCGGCACGGCGAGGCCGCGCTTCTTCGCCTGCTTCACGATGTCCTGCGCCCCGGCGTCGTGAGCGACGAGCGGAAGGGCGGCAGCCGCGGCGACGATCGCCACACGGAGCAACGTCTTCATGATGGCGTGTCTCCTAGCGAATGTGAACGGTCGCGCCGACGGGGGTCACCCCGTTCAGCAGATCGGTGAACGTCGAAGCGCCGACGAGCGCGGTCGAGCTGAGCGTGAAGCGCAGATCACGGCCGCGAGCCGGTGCCTTCACGACGAAGGCCAGCCCGTACATGCGCGGTCCGCCCGAGACGTTGCTCGCGGTGTTGGCCGGGAGAGAGACCGCGGTGTTGATCTCGTTGCGCGCGGGCGCGAAGTGGTAGAAGAACGCGGTACGCGAGTCGGCCTTGAGGACGGTCGTCGCCCTGGCGTACGCGGAGTCGCCCCACGCGATCGTCGAGGCGAGCGCGCCCCACGCCTCGCCGGGCGCCTGCGTGAGGCCGACCGCCGTCCACACCCGCACCGTGTCGCCCACCGACGCGGTGTCCGGCGCGGACAGATAGAGGGTGCGCGTCGTGTCCACGGTCGCCGAGGCGCGCTGGCTGACCGAGCCCGCGGTGAACTGGAGCAGCTGACGCACGGAGCCGGCTCCGAGCGACCACGGCACCTGCACCTTCCCCTCGGCGTCGGTGACCGCGGTGTAGCTCGAGGAACCGCCGATCGTGCCGTCGCCGCGGGCCGGCGTGATGGTGACGGTCTTCCCGCTGAGCGGCGTGCCGGCCGCGTTCTTCACCTGCGCGACGATCTGCGCGCCCAGCGGCGTCCCGGCCCGACCGATCTGGTTATCGCCCGCGGTGATGGCGACGCTCGCCGGCGCCGTCTGATCGACCGGCTTCGTGCCGCCACCCTTGTCACCACAGGCAGCGAGAATACCGAACACGAGCATAGGGACCGCACGGAGCGGTCGCGCCGAACTTGAGTTGGGCACGGTTTCCTTTCTCGGAAGGGTGGGTCGCACGGGCATGGATCACCGCCCATCGGCGGCTCCCCGGCCGCCATTGACCGCCGTCACTACTATGAAGGTACCCACGCCGGAAAGACACACCAGTGCCGCCGTCACCCTTCCGGCGTGACCTCTTGACCGATCATTCAGCCGAGGAACGACTCCAGCGCTCGGGCCCGGCTGACGTGCCGGAGTCGGGAGAGGGCCTTCTCCTTGATCTGGCGCACACGCTCGCGGGTGATGCTGAGCAGCGCGCCGATCTCCTCCAGCGTCATCGGCTCCTCGCCGTCCAGGCCGAAGTACAGCCGGAGGATCTTCGACTCGCGCTCCTTGAGGTGCGAGAGCGCCTCCTCGATCGACTCGGTGAGCGCCTTCTCGAAGGTCTCCTCGTCGGGGGTCGGATTGACCGTATCGGCGAGGTAGTCGAGCAGACGGTTGTCTTCCCCCGGGGAGAGGGGTGCGTCGAGGGACAGGTGGGTCTGCGAGATCGACATCGTCTTCGCGACCTCTTCCTCCGTGATGTCCATCCCGCTCGCGATCTCGGCGTGCGTCGCTTCGCGCCCGAGCTCCTGGAGCAGCGCGCTGGCTCGCTTGCCGATGCGGTGCAGCGTGCCGGCGCGATTCAGCGGGACGCGGACGATGCGCGACTGTTCCGCGAGCGCCTGGAGGATGGCCTGCCGGATCCACCAGACGGCGTACGAGATGAACTTGATTCCCTTCGTCTCGTCGAACTTGTGGGCGGCGCGAATCAGTCCGAGGTTGCCCTCGTTGATCAGATCCGAGAGCGAGACGCCCTGGTTCTG
>DATAIN010000263.1:0-4067 GCA_036262635.1 Gemmatimonadaceae bacterium
TCGTGCAGGATCGCGCACGGCAGAAGGAGTGGCTCCGCTCGAAGGGATTTCCGCTGACGCCATTCGTCGTGGTGCGCGACTCGAGCGACGCATCGCGCGCCGCCACGTCGCTCTCCGGGCGCTGCTTCGTCAAGACGACCACCGGCGGCTACGACGGCCGCGGGCAGGTGCGCACCGACTCCCCTTCGGAGATCGAGAGCGCCTGGCGATCGCTCGGCGAGCGCCCCTGCGTGGTCGAGCAGGGCGTCGATCTGCGCATGGAGCTGTCGGTGCTCGTCGCGCGCACGCCGTCGGGGCGCATCGCCACCTACGAGCCGGCGGCGAACGTGCACGTCGACGGGATTCTCGCCTGGTCGGTGATCCCCGGCGTCCACGACGCCGCGCTCGTCGCGCGCGCCCGCGACCTCGCCGCCGCGATCGCCGACGCGATCGGCGCCGAGGGGCTGCTCTGCGCCGAGATGTTCCTCTCGACGAGCGGCGAGCTCCTCGTCAACGAGCTCGCGCCGCGCCCGCACAACAGCTATCACGAGACCATCGAGGGGTGCGCGACGAGCCAGTTCGAGCAGGCGGTGCGCGCGATCTGCGACCTCCCCCTCGGCGACACCTCTTCGCTGCAGCCGGCGGCGATCGCGAACCTGCTCGGGGAGCTGTGGCCCTCGTCGGCCGCGCCTGACTTCAGACCTGTTCTCGAATCACCCGCGACGCGGCTGCACCTCTACGGCAAGCGCAGTGCGCGCGCGGGCCGGAAGATGGGACACGTCGCCGCCATCGCGCGGACGCCGAACGAAGCGGTGGCGCGCGCGGTCGCGGCACGGAATGCGCTGGCTCGAGCGAACGGCGTTCCCGAATGGACCGTCGCCGCGCTCCGCGGCGACGACGGATGAAATACAACCGGAGAAGACCGATGCGGCGTCTCGTCCCTCTCGCCCTGCTGCTCGTCGCCTGTCATCACAAGTCCAGCTCATCGCCGGTGCCGCAGTCACCGGTCGGCTCCGCGTCGATCACCCTGCGCACGAGCGAGGGCCGTGAGGTCGGCCACGGCTCCCTGCAGCAGACCAACGCGGGGGTCCTTCTCACGGCGGATCTCAGCGGGCTGCCGGCCGGAACGCACGGGATTCACTTCCATGCGGTGGGAACCTGCACCGCTCCCGACTTCGCGAGCGCGGGTGGTCACTTCAATCCGTCGGCGAAGTCGCACGGCTTCCGCAACCCGGCCGGCCACCACGCGGGTGACCTGACCAACGTCAACATCCCGGAGAGCGGAGCCCTGCGCGTCGAGCTGCTCGCGCCGGACGTCCGGCTCGGCCCGGGTGAGGGCACGCTCCTCGACGCGGACGGAGCGGCCGTGGTCGTCCACGCCCTCGCGGACGATTACCAGACCGACCCGTCGGGCGCGTCGGGAACGCGAATCGCCTGCGGCGTCGTCCAGCGTTAGGCGCGGCGCCGCTCGACCATCCGCTCCTCTTCCGGCACTTCCGCGTTTCGCGGCACCTCGAGCAGCCGGAAGGGGGGACGGTCGGGGTAGTGCTCCTTGAGCACCGGTAGCGCGACGTTGTAAACGGGAATGCCGCTCGCGGTCTTCCCCTGTGGCGCGCCCTTGTGCGCGTGCCCGTGGAAGACGGCGTGCACGGTATACCGTCCCAGCGGCTCCTCGAGCCGGCTGCTCCCGAGCCAGGGGTAGATCTCCAGCGGCTCGCCCTCGACGGTCTCGCGAATGGGCGCATAGTGCAACACCGCGATGCGCGTTGGAGTGCGCAGGCGGGCGAGCGCGCTCTCCAGCTTCAGCGCCTCGTCCACCGCCTCGCGCACGAAGTGCTTGATGCTCGGCTCTCCCCACGCGCCGAGCGCACCGCGACCGAATCCGCCGGCGAAGCCCTTCACCCCGGCGAAGCCCACTCCCTCGATCTCCACCGAGTCGCCGTCGAGCAGGTGCACCCCCGCGTCGGTGAGGATGCGTGCGACCTCCGCCTCCTGCCCGGACTCGAAGTCGTGGTTACCCAGCACCGCCACCACCGGGATCTTCACCGCCGCCGTGAGGTCCTTCGCCAGCGCCCGCGCCTCTTCCGGAAGCCCATAGTCCGTGAGGTCGCCGCTGATCACCAGGACATCGGCCTGCCGCGCCACCTCGGTGAACAGCGCGACGAGCATCCCCTGCGACTGCTTGCCGTAATGAACGTCGCTCACCGCCGCGATCCGAACCGTTCCGCCCGCCTCCGCCATGTCGTTCCTCCTCTGGTCGAGCGGGTCTACTGAACGATCCGGGCCAGCGGCGCGAGACGGCGCTCGACACTCGGCCCTCGTCCGCCAGCCGAACGCCGAGTGCCGATAGCCCCACTCTTGCACTGTCAGCCGTCCGACCACCGCCGACCTCAACGCGCGCATGACATACAACTCGACGCTCGACGATTCCGGGTTCGACACCAACACCTTCTACCGTCGGACCCTGCACGTCCTGAGCGACGCCCAGATCCCCTTTCTCGTCGGCGGGTCGCACGCGTTTCTGCATTACACGGGGATCGCGCGGAACACGAAGGATCTCGATCTCTTCCTTCGCCGCGACGACCTGCAGCGCGCGATCGCGGCGCTCGGCGAGGCGGGGTATCGCACCGAGCGGACGTTCTCCCACTGGCTGGCCAAGGCGTTCCAGGGCGACGACTTCGTGGACCTCGTCTACGCGTCGGGGAACGGCGTCGCGCAGGTCGACGACGGCTGGTTCGACCACTCGGTGGAGGCGCAGGTGCTCGGCATGCCCGTGCGACTCACCCCCGCCGAAGAGCTGATCTGGCAGAAGTCGTTCATCATGGAGCGCGAGCGCTTCGATGGCGGCGACATCATGCACCTCTTCCTGCGCTGCGGAAAATCGCTCGACTGGAACCGGCTGCTCGACCGCTACGGCCCGAACTGGCGGCTGCTTCTCACCTACATGAGCTTCTTCGGGTTCGTCTATCCCGGTGTGAAGGGGCCGATTCCGGATGCGCTCTACCAGTCGCTGCTCGACCGCGCCCGCCAGCCCGATCCGAACCCCGACGGAACGCAGCTCTGCCGCGGCACGCTCGTCTCGCGCTCCCAGTATCTCGTCGACATCGGGCGCTGGGCATTCCGCGACGCCCGCATCCAGCCGCACGGCACGATGACTCCCGAGGAAGCCGTCTACTGGACCTGGGCGATCGATCACGTGAAGTGACCGTCCGGCGCGCTGCCTAACGCGCGGCGAGCCGCTCGAGCAGCCTCGCCTTCGCAGCGGGCCACTCGCTGCCGAGGATGCTGAAGCAGACGCTGTCGCGCACACGCCCGTTCCAGGTCACGAGGTGCTGCCGGAGGATCCCCTCCTCGCGTGCGCCGATCCGCAGGATCGCGTTGCGCGAGCGCTCGTTCAGCACGTCGGTCTTCAGCTCGACTCTGCGCAGTCCCAGCGTCTCGAACGCGTGGGTGAGCATCAGCAGCTTCGCCTCGGTGTTCACCGCCGTGCGCTGCCACGCGCGGCCGATCCAGGTCCAGCCGATCTCGATGCGGCGGTGCGCCGGCTCGTAGTTGCCGAAGCGGGTGCTTCCGACGGCGGTGCCCGTCGCCAAGTCGATGGTCGCGAAGGGCAGCGCGATCCCCGCGTCGCGCGCCGCGAGCGCGCGATCGATGTACGCGTGAAGCGCCTCCGCCGAACCCGCATGCTCGACGCCGATCCGCCAGAGCTCCGGGTCGAGCGCGATCGGCAGCAGTCGCTCCGCATGCGCGCGGTCGAGGGGCTCGAGGCGCACGTGGCGCCCGACGAGCGTCACCGGCTCGAGGCTCGGTCCCGGGCCGGCGTTCCCGGGGGGTACGATGGCGGGGACCGTCAACGACCGGCGAGCAGCTGCGCCCGGGCGGCGTCCGCCAGTTCGCCGCGCGACGTCACGTTCATCTTCTCGAAGATGTTCGACAGGTGCGTGCTCACCGTGCGCGGCGAGATCCCGAGCGCGGCGCCGATCTCCTGGTTCGACCGCCGTGCGACGACGAGCCGGATGATCTCGAGCTCGCGCCCGGTCAGCCCCTCGGCGCCGCGCGTCGCCACGAGCGCCGGCGGCCGCGCCCCG
>DATAIN010000264.1:0-6737 GCA_036262635.1 Gemmatimonadaceae bacterium
ATCTGCGACTCGAGCCCCGCCTCGGCGATCGCGGCCGCCGAATCGCCGCCGCCGACGATCGTCGTCGCGCCGTTGCGCGTGGCGCTGGCGAGGGACTTCGCGATCGAGTTGGTGCCCGCGTCGAAGGGGCGCTTCTCGAACACGCCCATCGGCCCGTTCCAGAGCACCGTCTTCGCGCGGAGGATCTCCTGCATGAAGACCCGGATGCTCTCCGCGCCGATGTCGTACATCGCCTCATCGCGCGGGATCGCGTCGCGCTTCACGCTGTGCGCGCGCGCCGGCTCGTCCATCGACGGCGCGACGAGCGCGTCGACCGGGAGCACGAGCTTGTCGCCGCCGCGCTTCAGCAGCTCCTTCGCCATCTCGACACGGTCCTCCTCGACGAGCGACTTCCCCGTCTCGAGTCCCATCGCGCGGAAGAAGGTGCACGCCATCGCGCCGCCGATCAGCATGCGATCGACCTTCGGGAGCAGGCTCTCGATGACGTCGATCTTCCCGCTGATCTTGGACCCGCCCATGATCGCCACGAAGGGATGCTCGGGATTCGTCAGGGCGCGGCCGAGGTAGTCGAGCTCCTTCTCCATCAGCAGCCCGGCGACGGCGGGCTTCAGATGCCGCGCGACGCCCTCGGTCGACGCGTGCGCGCGGTGCGCCGCGCCGAAGGCATCGTTGACGTACAGGTCGCCGAGCATCGCGAGGGCGCGCGACAGCCGCTCGTCGTTCTTCTCCTCGCCGCCGAGGAAGCGCGTGTTCTCGAGGAGCACGACGTCGCCCGGCTTCGCGTCGGTGGTCGCCTTCAGCGCCTCGTCGGAATCGGTGCTCTCGACGAACGTCACCTTCGCGCCGAGCAGCTCGGAGAGCCTGGCCGCGACGGGCGAGAGGGAGTACTTCGCTTCGGGCTTCCCCTTCGGCCGGCCGAGATGGGAGAGGAGCACGACGATCGCGCCCTTCTTGCGCAGCAGGTCGATCGTCGGGATCGCCGCGCGGATGCGGGTGTCGTCGCCGACGCGGCCCTTCTCGTCGAAGGGCACGTTGAAGTCGACGCGCATCAGGGCGCGCTTGCCGCGCAGCTCGGTGTCGGAGAGATCGCGGACGGTCTTCTTGTTCATGCGATGGGCGCGTCAGCGCGGCGCCGCGCGCGGAAGTAGGTGACCACGCCGACCGCGACCCCCGCCCCGACGAGGGCGAGCGCCGCGTTCGACGTCATGCGGTAGTTGTTCCAGCGAACCAGATTCGGCGCGTCGATCGTCGCGCGATGCACCTGCGATCTCGTGATCGACGTCATTCCCGCGTGGGCCCAGGCGTACAGCACTCCCCCGGCTGCCACGAGCGCGAGCGCCGCCGCGTCCCACCAACGCGCGGCGGCACTCGGCCGGTGCGTCACAGGCGTGCGCCGACGAAGCGGAGCAGGTCGACGCAGCGCGACGCGTAGCCCCACTCGTTGTCGTACCATCCCGAGATCTTGAGGAGCGTGCCGTCGATGACGTTGGTGCTCTTCGCGTCGAGGATGCAGGAGTGCGGGTTTCCGATGTAGTCGGACGACACCAGCTCCTCCTCGGTGTACTGGAGGATGCCCGCGAGGTCGCCGTCGGCGGCCTTCCTGAAGGCGTCGTTGATCTGCTGCACGGTGACCGGCTTGTCGACGACGACAGCGAGGTCCGTGAACGAGACGTCCGGCGTCGGAACGCGGATCGCGAGCCCGTCGATCTTCCCCTTCAGCTCCGGGATGACGAGCGACGTTGCCTTCGCGGCGCCCGTCGTGGTCGGGATCATCGACACCGCGGCGGCGCGGGCGCGGCGCAGGTCCTTGTGCGGCAGGTCGAGGATCTGCTGGTCGTTGGTGTAGCTGTGAATCGTCGTCATCGTCCCGCGGACGAAGCCGAAGTTGTCGCGCACCACCTTCACCATCGGCACGAGACAGTTCGTCGTGCACGACGCGTTGGAGATGATGTTGTGCTTCGCCGGGTCGTACTTGTTCGAGTTGACGCCCATGACGATGGTGATGTCCTCGCCCTTCGCGGGGGCGGAGATGATCACCTTCTTCGCGCCGGCGTCGATGTGCTTCTTCGCGCCCGCGGAGTCCGTGAAGCGGCCGGTCGACTCGAGCACGATGTCGACACCGAGATCCTTCCACGGCAGCGCGGCCGGATCCTTCTCGGCGAAGATGCGGATCTCGTCGCCGTCGACGGTGATCGAGCTCGCTCCCGCCGTGACGTCGCCCGGATAGGTGCGGTGCACCGAGTCGTACTTGAAGAGATGCCGCAGCGTCTTGGTGTCGGTGAGGTCGTTCACCGCGACGAAGTCGAGATCGGCGACGCCGGTGAGCTTCGCCGCGCGAAGCACCTGGCGCCCGATGCGCCCGAAGCCGTTAATGCCGACGCGAATTGCCATCGAGTAGTTCTCCTGTCATCTCGATCCGGTCGCCGATCGCGGGCGCCCGGCCGAAGGTAGCGTAGCTGATGATGCGCGCGCCGCCGTCGAAGAGCGCGGCGGCGCAGGCGTTGAGTGTGGCGGACGTCGTGACGACGTCATCGACGAGAATGATATGTGTGCCGCGCAGCCCTGCGGCGGCGCCCGCCGCCACGCGAAAGGCGCCCGAAACGTTGTGTCGCCTCTGCTCCGGTGTCAACCGCGTCTGCGTCTCCGTCGCGCGTGAACGAACGAGGACATCTTCCCACGCCGGCATGCTCCACCGATCGGCGAGCGACCGCGCGAGCAGTGCGCTCTGATTGAATCCGCGCTCGCGCTCCCGATCGCGCGCGAGGGGCACGGGGACGAGCGCGGTGCGCTCATGGACCACATCCTCCGGCCAGGCGACGCGCGCGATCCGACTCGCCATCCCCCTCGCCACCTCGGTCCACCCGCCGTACTTGAGCGCGTGAACGATTGCAAGCGCGGTGCCCGATCGGACCCAATACGGAGAGCGCACGGCACGAACGTACGGCGGGAGCGAGGGGCACCAGCGGCACGCGTGACCATCGGAGGGATGACCGCATCGCTCGCAGCGCGGCGCCGAGAGCGCGCTGAGCCGTGCCCAGCAGGTGCCGCAGACGAGCGACTCGATGCGCCCGCCGACGAGCGCGTCGCATGCGACGCAGACCGGCGGAAAGACCAGGTCGAGCAGCGCCGCGCCCGCGCCGCGCGCACTCGCGACGAGACCTGCGCGCGCGATCATCGCTCGCGGCCGGTGAGCTCGCGAACGGCGCGGCGCATCGCGTCCCGATCGGGCGGCACTCCGAACCAGCACTCGAAGGAGAGCGCGCCCTGCTCGATCAGCATCGTCAACCCGTCGGCGGCGCGTCGTCCCGCGCTGCGCGCCGCGCGCACCCAGCGCGTCTCGTCGCGACGATAGACGAGATCGAGCACGCTCGCGTCGGCCGGGATCTGCTCGGGCGCGGTCGGGAATGGATCCGCGTGGTCGAGACCGAGCGGGGTCGCGTTCACGACGAGCTCGGCCCCGGCGAGCGCCACGTCCACGTCGGCGTACACACGCACGAGCCCGGGGAAACGATCGGCGAGGGCGCGGGCGCGAGCGGCGTTCCGCGCTGCGACGCGGACCTCGCGCGCCCCCCAATCCTCGGCGGCGACGCAGACCGCCGCCGCGGCGCCGCCCGCACCGACCAGCGCGATCGACCGCGGCCGCGCGCCGTCGCAGAGCTCCCCGACCGCGCGCGCGAAGCCCCCGACGTCGGTGTTGTCGCCACGCAGCGCGCCGTCCTCGCACCAGAAGGTGTTCACCGCTCCGGCGCGGTCGGCGACGTGAGTGCGTTGCGTGCAGGCGCGGAAGACCGCTTCCTTGTGCGGGACGGTGACGTTCCCCGCCGCGCGCTCGTTCAGCAGCGTTGCGAGAACCGCGTCGAGCTCATTCGGCGGAACGGCGAGCGGCTCGTAGCGGAGCTGCAGCCCCGCGCTTGCGAGTGCGGCGTTCTGGAACGTCGGCGACAGCGAATGCGAGACCGGATATCCGAGGAGCACCAGCCGCGCCGGAAGATTCATCGCGCTCGGTCGGCGCCCGTCAGGGCGAACCCGATTGGCGATCGGCGGTGACGCGATCGACCGCCTTGCGAATCTCGCGCTCGAGCTCCTTGTACGTCGCGCGGTACACCGACAGCTCGGCGCCGATCGGATCGCTGATCGGGCGGTCGGAACGGCCGTGCGACGCGAAGCCGGTCAGCGTGAAAGTCTTCCCGGTCCCGCCGAGCGCTTCGACGCGCTCGAGATGGTGCGGCCCCATGGCGAGAATCACGTCGGTGTCCGCGACGAGCTCGCGCGAGAGGATCTGCGCGCGATGCTGGCTGAGGTCGAGGCCGTGCTCCATTCCGACCAGCAGTGCGCCGTCCGAGGCGGGCGCGCCTTCCCACGCGCTGGTCCCCGCGCTCGACACCTCGAGGTCGGTGAGGCCCCGCTCGATCGCGATCTTTCGCGCGATCGCCTCGGCGAGTGGACTCCGGCAGGTATTTCCGGTGCAGACGAAGAGAATCTTCATGATCGCGATTCAGGGTGCGACGACGGATCCGTCTTCGCTCGTGACGTCAGACGTCGCCGACGAGATCCGGCGCGCTTTCCCGAAGTATATCCGCGCTGATCGCTCCGGGGCGAATCACTCGCGGCCGACGCGCGGTGCAGTCGACCACGGTGGAAGGCGCCGAGGGCTCGAGACGTCCGCCATCCAGCACGGCGAGGACGCCCCGCGCCATCTCCCCCTGCCAGGCCTGGACGATCTCCGCGGGGGTCATCGCGGGCGGAACTCCCGGGCGGTTCGCGCTCGTCGAGGTGAGGGGCTGACCGTACGCGCGGAGCAGCTGCGTGAGTCCGGCGTGCGGAGTCCAGCGCACCGCGATGCCGCCTTCCGGTCCACGCAGACGCTCGGGAACGCGGCGCTCGCCGCCGGGCAGCACCAGAGTGAGGGGACCGGGCCAGTGCCGCGCCGCGAGCCGCGCCGCGTAGGTCGGGAGATGCAACCCGAGCTTCGCGATCATCTCGCTTCCCGACACGAGCAGGAGAAAAGGCTTCCCCTTCGGCCGACCCTTCAGCGCGACGAGCGCCTCGACGCCCGCTTCGTCGGCCGCGCCGCCGAAGCCGTAGACGGTCTCGGTCGGATACGCGAGCACGCCGGCGCTCTCGAGGTGACTGATCACCCGCCGCAGCGCGCCCTGAATCTCGGCGGGGGACCAGAACGGGATTGCGGTCGGCTGCGTCATGCGGGGGCACCGGCGAGCAGCGCCTCCGCGCGCGCGAAGTCGGCTTCCTCGGTCACCTTCATCAGCAGCTCGCTGCCCTGCACCACCACCACGCGATGGCCGTAGCGCTCGCAGAGCGCGGCGTCGTCAGTGGCGGTCACGCCGTCACGCCGCGCGCGCACGTACACTTCCTCGAGCATCTCGCGGGGAAATCCCTGCGGAGTCTGAGCGCGCCAGAGCCGCTCGCGGGGAACCGTCCGCGCGATCGTTCCCTCGGCGTCGGCCTCCTTGAGGGTGTCCACGACCGGAAGCGCGGGGACCGCGCCGGTTCCGGCGCGCGCCGCGGCGATCACTCGATCGACGGTCGCATCGTCGACGAAGGGGCGCGCGGCATCGTGGACGAGCGTCACCGCGCACTCCTCGGGAAGGTCATCGAGCCCGTTGTAGACGGAGTCGCTGCGCTCGCGGCCCCCGGTCGCGACGAGCAGGCGATCGAGATCGCTCTGGAAGAGCCAGGGTGGCGGATCTCCGGCGAACTGTCGTGGCAGCACGCAGACGACCATCGCCACGTCGGCCCGCGCCTGGAATCGCTGCACGCTGTGCAGCAGCATCGGCTTGCCCGCGATCCACCGGAACTGCTTGAGCTCCGGGCCGCCGACGCGCGATCCGGTACCCGCGGCGACGATGACTACTCCGACATCCCTGGGCGCGCTCACCTGAAGAGCCTCTCGAACAGCTCGCCGATGCCGCGCACTCCGACGGCGCGGATGTCGCGCACGCCGCGCGACGGCACGCCCCGCTCGGCCACGTACGCGGTGGTGAAGCCCATCTTCGCCGCCTCGGCGAGGCGGCGCTCGGTCTGCGCGACCGGGCGCACCTCGCCGCCGAGCCCCACCTCGCCAAGGAAGATCGCATCGTTAGGCAGGGGACGGTCGTAGACGCTCGACGCGAGCGCGGCGGCGACCGCCAGATCCCCGGTCGGTTCCTGCAGCCGCAGCCCCCCGACGACGTTGACGAAGACGTCGAGCTGCGCGAAGGAGAGCCCGGCGCGCTTGTCGAGCACCGCGAGGAGCAGGGCGAGCCGCCGTCCATCGAGACCGGTCGCGACCCGCTGCGGCGTCCCGAATCCCGCCTTCGCGGCGAGCCCCTGGATCTCGACGAGGACCGGCCGCGTTCCCTCGAGCAGCGCGGTCACCGCGCTTCCCGAGACCATCGCGCCCCGCTCGCCCATGAACAGCTCCGACGGGTTCTCCACCGGGACGAGGCCCTGCTGCGTCATCCGGAAGACCCCGATCTCGTCGACGCTGCCGAAGCGGTTCTTGGTCGCGCGCAGCACGCGGTGGTCGAGCGAGGCGTCGCCCTCGAAGTAGAGCACCGTGTCGACGATGTGCTCGAGGGTCTTCGGGCCGGCGATGCCGCCGCCCTTGGTCACGTGGCCGACGACGAACACCGCGGTCCCGCTCTCCTTGGCGAAGCGCATCAGCCGCGCGGCGCTCTCGCGCACCTGGCCGACGTTCCCCGGCGCGCCCTCGAGATCCTGCGTGAAGACCGTCTGGA